>JAOZRQ010000248.1 GCA_029940115.1 Desulfobacterales bacterium | reverse complement strand
ATGCGTTTTTTCCGAGTCCCTAATAAACTTTTTTGTTCTGTTAATGGGAAAATTGGGTTTTGTCCATTTCAAAAAAAGATGGGAGTCCGTGTGGCAACAATTGAACCTGAACCATCATGTCCGGGCTGGAAGCTTGGGTATCTGAATGTGACAAGCAAACGCCACCATGATGAAAAATAAGCAAAATTATGATGCCCATCGGCCTTCGTGGAGCCGTCCGCAGGATACCATGATATTTGACGAGTTTGAATTCACAGGTCTCAGCAACTTTGATTTTTTCACCTCAAATTATCCTGATTATAACGGATTTTGGGGAGCCTTGAATGAGGAAAGAGTGATGAGAGAGGAATTTGTATCCTATTTTTTGAAGGCGCTTCATGACACCAAGGCCCATGAGATTCTGACAACCTACAGGGACAAGAACTTCTCCGCAAGACGAAACGTCCGGGCTCACGACTTGGAGTTCGACATCGTCGTTCAGAAGGGGGGGAAGGCCATCGCCTTTGAGATCGCCACCGCGCCGCATTCGCCAAGGGAGTCGGACAGGATCAGGAGGCTGAGTGGGATCGCCCGGTCCCTCGGGTATGACTTTCGGGTCGTCACCATTGTGACCCCCCGTCGCTCAACCATAGAGATTGACTGGCTTGAGGAGGGGCTCATCCGACACCTCCGATCCGAGCGGCGGGACATGATCCGTTCGCTGGCCCCTGACGCAAATTATGAGGAGATGGGCGAGTTCCTGATCCGGTCCGTTCGGATAACCGACTCGGAGGCGACGGTTGAAGTCAGCGGGGATGTCTTGGTAAGTTCCCGGGACCCGGACATCAGAGAGGAGATGATGACATATGAAAAGATCCCTTTTGGCGGAAGCCTTCTGCTCAATCTGTGCGAAAACAAGATCAAGGAGGCAAGTGTCAAGATTGACGCCGATTATTGGTATGAGTGAGGCGTGATTATGGATTCCGAGAGGATCTGCCCTTTTGTCTGAAACACCGAGTCAGCCGCATGTTCGCAGACACGGCCGATCGGCCAAACTCCGTGGGAACAAAAAAAATGAAAGTTGTTCTTGACACGAACATCTTTGTTTCCGCGCTCAGATCAAACAAGGGAGCTTCGCATGCTGTCATATCGCAGCTTCCCTCCGATCAGTTCCGGATTGTTCTGAGCGTTCCCTTGTATGTCGAATATCAGGATGTCCTGACAAGACCGGAACACATGAGCGGGGCAAGCACGGGGGAGGAAATTCTCGCGTTTCTGCGTTACATTTGCAACATTGCTTACAGGCAGCAGATTTTCTTTCTCTGGTGTCCATGGCTCGGAGATCCCAAGGACGACATGGTTCTGGAGACTGCGTTTGCTTCGCGGAGCCGCCACATAGTCACGCATAATCTCAGAGATTTCAGAGGTGTGGAAAAACATTTCGGCATCACGCCGGTAACTCCCGGAAAATTTCTGCATATAATAAGGAGTCAGCAATCATGAACGCGATCACTGTGGAACTGCCAAAGTCTTTGCATATGAAAATCAGCGAACTCTCCCGGGCCGAGGGGATATCGGCAAGCCAGTTTCTTGTCCTTGCGGCTGCCGAAAAGATGTCCGCCATGCTGACCGAAAGCTATCTGGAAGAGGAGGCCCGCAGAGGGAGGCGTGAGGATTTTGACAAGGTTATGAAAGCCGTTCCCTGTGCGGAACCGGAGGAGCATGATCGTATCCGATAGAAACAAAAAAATGGAAAACATCCCCCACTTCCAAGTTCAAAAATTGGTCAGGCAATTTCCGAAGGCCAGACTGACAATTACACCCGACCCAGAGATGACTTCACGACCATCTTGCCTGAGAGAATATGAACTGATTGAACTGACTGCCTCGGTTGTTGAGCAGGCAACCTTCATTGTGGCCGCAGGGCATGGATGTTCACAGTGGGCTTTGCATAAAAGTCCCGAATGGTTGCAACAGTGTGACCTGTCTGCAAGCTGAATCATTGCCCAATCCAAAATGTTTTTTGAAATTCAAATGTAAGAAAGAGATTTCTTCTGCATATAAGGAATACAGAAGGGAAAAAGAACGGATGCTCACTTTTTTTGTCCAGAAAATCCGAATTTCGCCATTATAATAAGGTATGAGTCGGGATTTTTCAGACTTGGAAAGTTGCGACCTGTGCGGTTAAGAGTCAGAAGGCGGCTGTGAGCCGATCTTTCAGGAAAAATCCACGCTGAAATCCCAAATGTGAAAGCTTGGACGCGGATTCAGAGGCTAACCGCACAGGTCGCAATAATCAAGGTGTGGGAAGATTTTGGATTTCCAGATGATCATGACTGACAGGTGGAGAAATGGCGGGTGCTTGAGAGGTTGCGTCACCCCATGGAAGACTGATCGGCCAGTCCCCTGAAGGGTGAGAAACCGAGTTTCTTTCTCATCAAACTCTCAAGTTTCAAATCCCAAGATAATTTTTCATGGAATGATAAAAAAGTGAGAAACTGAACATGATATAAAAAATATCTTTGTTCTATTAATGGAAAAATCGGGGTTTTAAGCATTTCAAAAAAAAGATTGAACATGAACCATTATGTCCAAGTCATGCCCCTAATGGAGATGATATGAACGAAAGAATTTCAGTCAGTCCGAATATCCATTTCGGGAAACCCTGTGTCAGGGGCACAAGAATCACCGTGCAGAACATCCTCGAACTGGTGGGCGAGGGGATTTCCTTTGACAAGATAATCCGTGACTATTACCCTGAGATCGGAATGACGGACATTCAGGCATGTGTCCGGTATGCCATTGACATCATCATGTCCGAGGAGATTCACATAACGGCAGAGGCGGCATGAGATTTTTCGCAGATCAGGACGTTTACGCTGCCACAGTCCGTTTTCTCAGAGATTCGGGACATGATGTCACAACCGCATATGAGGCGGGACTTTCCCGCTCGGATGACAGGGATCTGCTCAGAGAGGCCGAAAGACTGGGGCGGATGTTCGTGACCCGTGACAGGGACTTCGGTTCCCTTGTCTTTGTTGAGGAACTGGGAAAAGGCATGAGACTGATTCCTGCAAACCGCAGATGAACGCGGATGAACGCGGATGCTCCCGCACAGGCCGTATGTGTTTGTCTGCGTTTATCTGCGGTTCATATTGGAAACCACAAAAACCATTAGAATCAGGAATGATAAAGGTAAAGATCAGGATGATTGTACTTCAGTCCAAACACAGAGATATCTGCCTATGAATATGAAACCTTGTGACAGGCCCATTGGAAAAATTGTGACGCTCTTTTTCATCTTGATCTGTGGCCCTTTTTTGACCTGTGCCGTTGCCGAGGACAGGCTTGAAATCCCTTCATCCCCGAACCCGGTCGGCTCAGGGGCCAGGGCGTTGGGAATGGGCGGGGCGTTCATTGCAGTGGCGGATGATGCGACCGCGGCCTCTTGGAATCCGGCGGGTCTCATCCAATTGCGACGGCCAGAAATGTCAATCGTGGGAGAAGGGATTCATCGAATCGAAAGCATTGCATTTGATGATCATCGGGTGACAGGGGCGGATCAGACTGTCTCCAAGAATCGCCTCAATTATTTCAGCGTGACAAGTCCCCCTTTCTCCATCTGCAAAAGACGTGTCAACATGATTTTCTCGCTTAATTACCAACATCTTTATGATTTCAAGAGAGAATGGAACTTATCTGAAAAAAGATTATTGAAAAGTGACTTTGGCGATTATGAGCAACAAATTGATTATGATTGGAGATCAGATGGAAGTCTTTCTGCTCTGGGGCTTGCATGTTCATTTCGGATCAGACAACTTCCGCAATGCGCTTTTGGTTTCACATTGAACATATGGGAAGACTGGTTGGACAAAAACGAATGGGAAGTCGAGGATGTTTCAAGAGTTTCCACCACACCCGTCGAAAACATTTCCACTATATCCGGAGTCGGGAGAACTGCGCGGGCTATGACGTTCAAACATGTTGATCGGTATTCGTTCAGTGGCCTGAACGCAAATATCGGTTTTTTGTGGGATGTCAATGGAAGCATCAAACTAGGAGCGGTGTTAAAGACACCTTTTAAGGCTGATATAAAGAAATCATATACAGGACCCGAAAATTCATCTGACGAAGATATGATAATGGAGATGCCCATGTCTTACGGCATAGGTGTTGCATGGAGAGTTTCCGATAAATTCACCGCATCTCTGGATGTTTACAGAACCGAATGGGATGATTTTGTCCTGACAGATCGTTCTAAGAATGAAAAGCGTTCCCCGATTACCGGAGACTTGCTTGAAGAGTCTGACATTGACCCAACTCATCAGGTGCGGCTGGGTGCCGAATACCTTTTCATATGGCCCAAATTCATCATTCCGTTATGCTGGGGCGCGTTTTATGATCCCGCTCCAGCTCCGGGAAGCCCTGATGATTTCTTCGGATTTACCATTGGTTCGGGAATATCATCAATGGATTGGAAAGAGCCAAAGGCCGGTGTGTTCAGAGGATTCACTTTTGACATTGCTTATCAGTATCGCTTTGGCAATGATGTCGGTTCTTATATGCTGAAGAATTGGGAATTCTCCCAAGATGTGAGGGAGCATACCGTTTATTCATCCCTGATCATTTACTTCTGATTCAGGCGGCAGAGATCAGCAAAGGAGTGCGAAAATGAAGTGGAGCGTAATTTTTGCAATGCACAGGATGTGAGGAAAAGTTTTTGAGTGCGAAATCACTGTGTCATCAGGGAATCCCATCGGACCAGCATTGACATGGAACAGCTAATACGCTCATGGGTGAGAGAAAAGCTGATGCATATAGAGAATCATAATCGCATGCTGATGCAGACCCAGGGATCAGTTCCCGGCTGAAAGCGAAGGTACGCTGAAGCGCACTGCCACGTCAGACCGGCCAACCGGTTTTCCTGATTATAACGGATTTATTTGTCAGACCAAAAAACCATGTTTAAAAATTATCAATAAATTCAGTCAACCGGAAAATCAAATTGAAAGGAGATTTGAAAAATGAAGAAAGCGATTATTACCCTCATTTTGATGGCTTTTGTCGGAGGAGTGTTTGCTGGAAATGCTTATGCTATTGATGGCAAAGACAGGGAATTCCTAATCAACCTTTACGGGAACACAAATGGTGACTACTGGGAAGAGAATGAAGGCTGGAAAAACATTGAACCGTTAGAAGTTGATGACTTTTCCAAAAATGACTCAGAAAATCAGTGGCATGGCGTAGAGAGAGTCGAATCAAATCGGCTTAAAGCGATTAATTTGAACTCTAACAGCCTCAGCGGAACAATTCCTTCACCTGCTTCAGAACTTGTTATAGAATCTCTTAATCTGGCAGATAATCGATTGACAGGAAATATTTCTTTGGACTTGGCAAATTTATCCGCCACTTTAACTGCTCTTGATTTGTCCAAAAACGAACTATCAGGAGTCATTCCAGACTTGGGGAGCCTTTCAGCCCTGAAAACCATCAATCTCTCTGGAAATCAATTTTCAGGCGAGCCGGTCGGCTTGCAGAGCCTTAATTTGGAGGATGCTGAAGATGACAGTGGTAGCGACTTCAAATATAACGCCATTTACACAACCGATGATGAGCTGCGAAACTTCCTGAACAGCAAACAGATTGGTGGCGATTGGGAAAGCACTCAGACCGTCGCCCCAACAGATTTGGCTGTCAGCGGTTCTCCAACAGCAACCTCAGTCACTCTGGAATGGACACCGATCACCTACACTCAGAATGGCGGTTTCTATGATATCTGCTATACCACAAACCTTGAAAAATGGAGCGAATGTTCATCTTCTGATGATTGTGGTTCCGTTCAGACACCCAGCAAAAGTAACGAGACTTTCAGGGTTGAAAACCTGATCCAGCATAAGACCTATCACTTCCGTGTTCGTACCGTCACCACCCCTCATACAAACAATTTGAATGAGCTTTACAGTGATTATACGGATCATATTTTCGCTGAGACCGCTGGGATTCCCCTCACTGAAAGAAATGCCCTGATTGCTCTTTACACCAGCACAGATGGTGATGGCTGGAGCGGAAATAAGGGAGGTTGGAAAGATGGGGAACTGTATGGTGATGATTTTGCCATGCCGGGCACAGAATGTGACTGGGGCGGGGTGACCTGCAATCCTGAAAAAAGCCATGTTGACCAAATCAAATTGAACTATAGTGGCCTTCATGGTGTAATCCCCACATCCATAGGAAATTTTTCAAGCCTGACGGTCCTTCAATTGAGCATTAATAAGGATGAACCGAGGGTTTTGACAGGCGGTATCCCCTCAACTTTAGGCAATCTGTCGAATTTGACAGAACTCAATTTGCATGGCAACCAACTTGAGGGCGAGATTCCTTCGACCTTGGGCAATCTGTCAAACCTGAAGGAACTTCGCCTGAATGACAACCAACTGGAAGGTAACATTCCTCCTCAGTTGGGTAGCCTGTCAAGCTTGGAAAATCTCAATCTGGAAAATAATTCCCTGAGCGGAGGTATCCCGCCGGAATTGGGTGATCTTTCAAGCTTAACAAAACTCAGCTTGAGCAGTAATTTGCTTGACAGTATCCCTTCGGAGTTGGGGGAACTGCCAAACCTGACGGAACTTTGGCTGAACAATAACGATCTGACAGGTAGTATTCCTGCGGAATTGGGAAGCCTTTTAAGTCTTACAAAACTTGATTTGAAAAACAACGATTTGAGGAGTACCATTCCCTCGCAGTTGGGCAATCTTTCGGTGTTGACGGAACTCTTCCTGGAAGGCAATCACTTGACTGGCATTATCCCCTCCGCATTGGGCGATTTGTCAAATCTGAAAGTGTTGCGTCTGAATGGCAATCAATTGAGCGGTATTCCTTCAGCATTGGGTAACCTCTCGGCTTTGGAAAAGCTCAATTTGTCCAAAAACCAGTTGAGAGGTGCGATACCCGCTGAATTGGTCAATCTCACAAGCTTGATAAATGGGGAGAGCGATTTTCGCTACAACGCCATTCACACAAGCAACGAAGAACTACGCGACTTCCTCAATGACAAGCAGAGTGGTGGAGATTGGGAGAGCACACAGACCATACCCCCCTCTGATCTGACCGCTACAGAAATAACGCAGCCGTCTGTCACGCTCACTTGGAAAAAGATTCTTTTTGAAATCGGAACCGGCGGCTATGAAGTGTACTATAAAAAAGCCGGCGATCCTGATTATGAGCTGTTTGAAACCACATCAGACAAGACTGTGGAGACCAGTATCGTAAACGACCTGAGTTGCGGCACAGGATATGATTTCCGTATCTTTACATTCACAGACGATGAAAACGTAACGATTACCAGTGAGCATACTGAAATCTCTGCCGTCACCGAGGAGTGCGATCCTGGCCCTCCTCCCAGCATCGGCCAGATAGATCCCAAAAATGGCCCCGCGACAAAAGATATTACCGTGACAATACATGGAAGCAATTTCAGAGGTGCTGTCAAAGTTCTGTTTGATGAAGTTGAAGCCACTATTAACCTGGACCAAACAGAACTGCCTGCCAAAATAGTCTGTACCCCCCCGCAACGAGGGTTTACGAGTGCTACTCCTGTTTTGGTGGAAGTGAAAAATGGAGATGGTCAATCGGATAGTGTATCTAACGACTACACCTATGACCCGCCGCCGATTATAAATGTCAGCCAATCGCAACTGAGCGGTCCCGAAATCGGCGGAAAACAGATCACGATAAAAGGGAGCAATTTTTCTTTTGATCCTGACGCCACCGTCCTGTTTGGAGATGTGACCCTTACGGGTAATGATGTTTACATCTTCTCCAGCTATATCCGTTGCACCCCGCCCCCGCGTGAACTCGACGCCTCATTTGAAATTGAGGTGAAGGTGAGAAATCCAGATGGACAAGAGAATACCACCGCCATCTATTATGAATATGATCCAAGGCCAACCATCACTAAAATAGAACCGGCAAGAGGCCCCGTCAGCATTGACAGAGTTCCTGTGATCATAACAGGAGAGAATTTTGTGAGCGGTGCCACCGTCAAGTTCGGCAACAAACCCGCGACTGGTTGCACCGTTCATCCGCCCAACCAAATCAGCGGATGTCAACCACCTCAGCAAGAGGGGCGGGTTCATGTGATCGTGACCAACCCTGACGGACAAAATTCCGTCCTTTCGGACAACGATCTCTATACCTATGATCCGCCTCCTACGATAGGAGGTATGACTCCGAGCGGGCCCACCTCCGGCGAAAATGAAGTGACAATAACAGGTGACAATTTCGTGATCCCCGACATTCAGGTGTCACTCGGAGAATCGCCATGTGTCGTAAATGAAGATACGTCAACAGCAAGCAATATACTCTGTCGTACCCCTGAACATAATGAGGAACCATTGCTCGTCGGCCTCACCGTGAAAAACTCAGATGGCCAATCCGATGCTCGTGAGGAGCTTTACACCTATAAACGACCGCCGAAAATCACAAACCTCTCGCATCCCAACGGCCCTGCCACCATTGGAAAAGTCATAACCATTGAAGGAGACCATTTTGTTTCCAAACCCGCGATCAGACTCTGGACCGATGATGGTTCTCTGGATCATACAGTTGATGGCGGAGAAGTCTCTTTTGTCGGTTCCACAGCACTTAAATTCACCACCCCGATTTTGGAGAATATAGAGGAAGACACCCCGGTCAATGTGACAGTGAGCAATCCAGATGGGCAATCGGCAACCTGCACGGAGACTCAGTCTGAGAACTGCTACACCTTCAACCCGCCGCCGATCATGACGACGGGGATGACACCTGACAACGGCCCCGCGACAGTTGTCCAAGAAATGGAGATACACGGACTGAATCTTTCTGCGGAGACCCAAGTTTACTTTGGCGATAAGCCTCCGATCACCTGTGTTGAATTCGGAGATATCCAAGATGGGGGGATAAGATGTGTGCCTCCGTTGAATGATCCGAACCCTCCGTTGGAAGCTCCGGTTTCAGTGGACGTGAAACTGGTCAATCTGGATGGTCAGGAGGCGATCCGTGAAGACGGCTACACCTACAACCCTCGTCCCAAGATAACAGAGATGACACCTGACCAGGGATTTATAACTATTGAGACCGACGTGACGATCATCGGTAAAAACATCGTTTCGGAGTCCCAAGTTTATTTTAAGGACGACTCAGGGCAATCTGAGGCGGTTGATGTTGCGCCTGACGAAACTGAGCAGAGAATAGCGTTCAAAAGCCCCAAACACGATGAGGGTGACGTTGAAGTTGTCGTGACCAATCCAGACGGCCAATCGTCGCTCCCCAAGATATTCACTTATGTTCCTCATAAAATGATCATATCTCCCCAATTCGGCCCTGAATTGGGTGGCAAACCCGTCGTCATCACCATTCAAGATGATAAGCAAGTCATTTTCCAGCCAGAGGTCGGAGTGAAATTTGGCAATGCGCCAGTCACCGAAGAGATTGTCTTTAACGACTCAAGCACCCAGATAACTGTCATCAGCCCTGTGCATGATCCAGGCTCCGTTTATGTGGAAGTGCGAAATCCGGGGGATCCGGCAATCACCTCTGACTCCCCATACACCTATGTGCCCCGGCCCACAATAACCGGTATAGCGCCGCTGGATGGCCCTGCGTACAGTCTGAAGGATGATGGAGAGCCGATCATACTGACAATCAGCGGAACGGATT
>JAOZRQ010000247.1:1620-9683 GCA_029940115.1 Desulfobacterales bacterium | reverse complement strand
CCCGCCGGATTGCCAAATCCGGCGGGCGGCCTGGATTTGGCAATCCAGGCCGAGCGAGGTTGGTCCAAACGATGATCAAGGCCAGTTGTGATGGGCGAGAAACCCGGCTTTTTCCCAAATGGGCCGACTCCTCCCTGCCCAGAACCCATAACCGAGAGAGGATACCATAATGTTTGATGAAAGATACCCGAAAGAGATCATTTTAAAGGACCATAATGAAGTGATATTAAGACCAGTTGAGGATGGGGACCATGAGGGACTTGTCGGCTTTTTTCAGGATATGCATCTCTCATTCCGGTGGTTTCTGAAGGAGGATCCGTGCGACCCCGGCGTGATTCAGAAATGGATTGAGAACCAAAAACGGGGAAAGGCCTTTTCCATCATGGCCCTGTGCCGGGATCAGGTGGTGGGCACAGCCGCTTTGCTGTTACGGCCTTATGGAGGGAGAAAGCATGTGGGGCGTCTCCGCATCGTCGTCGCGCCTGAATTCACCGGCAGACAACTTGGCACCTGGCTGGTCTTTGATCTCACCAAACGGGCCATGGAAATGGGGCTTCAGAAAATCCGGGCCGATTTTGTGGTGGGAATTGAAGATATGGCCATCCGGGCGTTCCGGAACATGGGATTTGTGGAAGAAGGTCTGCTAAAGGAATACATTCAGGATCAGAACGAAAGATATTATGATTATCAGATTATGATCAAACACCTTCACAAAGAGTGGGGAGACTTTTAGGTAAGGATGAAGTTTGAGGGATGAAGTTTGAGGGATGAAGATCAAAGGATGAAGAGCGAAGGGATGAAGGTGAAGGATGAAGTAAGTTCTAAGCGACTCATGGCTTACAGCTTACAGCTTGCAACTTACAGCTTAAAGGTGTAATGATGGGATCACTCGAAATTGTGACATATCCGGACAAATTCCTCCGGCAACCGACAAAGCCGCTTGAAAACATAGATGGGGATGTCCAGAAACTGATTGAGAAGATGGGGGTCACCATGTACAGCGCTTCAGGCGCGGGACTGGCTGCCATACAGGTCGGATGTGACAAAAGCATTATTGTTTACGACGCTTTTCCGGGAGATGAGGAGAAGCGGTTTCTGGAGGTCCTGATCAATCCGAAGATGATTGCCTCCGAAGGGAGCCGGCTGTCCGAGAATGAGGGATGCCTCAGCGTTCCTGACTTCAAGGCGGATGTCAGGCGGGCGGCCGCGGTTCTTGTGGAAGGGGTTGACAGAGAGGGAAACCCGGTCAGGATGGAGCGGGATGATTTCTTGGCCATTGTGTTGCAACATGAGATTGATCACCTGAACGGGACCTTGTTCATCGACCGGATCAGCTCTTTGAAAAGGGAGCTTTACAAACGCCGAGTCAGAAAGAATCTGAGAAAAAAATGAGCGAAACTTTGAAAATCGTGTTCATGGGGACACCCGATTTTGCCGTGCCCACGTTGCAGACCCTCCATGATGAGGGATACCGGGTGGTCCTCGTTGTCACCCAGCCGGACCGGCCCAAGGGACGGGGACGCAAGATGCTGCCCCCGCCAGTCAAGGAGGCGGCCATCCGTCTCGGATATGAGGTGGTCCAGCCGGAATCTGTGAAAACGGAGGCTTTTGCCGATCATGTCAGCGGATATGAGCCGGATATCTTTGTGGTGGTCGCGTTCGGGCATATTCTTCCGGAGCGTCTCCTCAAGGTGCCACGGTTGGGCGCGGTCAACATCCATGCCTCCCTGCTTCCGAAATATCGGGGGCCGGCACCCATTCAGCGGGCCATCATCAACGGGGAAAAGGAGACCGGCGTGACCACCATGTTCATGGACAAGGGGTTGGATACCGGTGACATGCTCTTGTCCGAGAGGATGGCGATCACTCCTGATGACACTGGGGCGACCCTCCATGACCGGCTGGCCGTTCTCGGTGCGGAACTTCTGACAAGGACGCTGAGGTGTTTTCAGGAGGGGGAGGTCCACCCGATTCCCCAAGCGCATGGTCAGGCCACTTATGCGCCCATCCTTACTAAAAAGGACGGACACATTGACTGGGGAAAGCCAGCTCAGAGTTTGGAAGCCCTTATCCGAGGAGTCACGCCCTGGCCCGGCGCGTTCTTTTTTCATGGGGAGAGACGGCTCAGGATATTCAGGGCCGCGCCTGTGCCGATGGATACCAATGAGCCGCCTGGCACAATGGTCAGGGGCTTCTCCGATGAGTTGCGCGTCGCGACCGGAAAAGGCGCGCTTTCCATTCTGGAAATTCAGGGCAAGTCGGGAAAGCGGCTTGGAATCAGGGAGTTCCTGCGGGGATACAAGCTGCCTCTGGGAACCATTCTTCATTAATCGTTCCTGTCTCGGCAATGAATTGCCGGGATTGGCAAACTTGTTCCTGCCTCCGATCACTATAAAATGAGGGACAAAGCAGGGATCCGAACCTTCTGCCGGATTTGGCAATCCGGCAGGAGCATGAGGATGGCTGGGCTAGTTCAGGCGGGAGACAATCTGATCCCCTGTCTTCTCGGCGGACAATCCAAAGAGATCGGAGATTTCCACAAGTTCGAGGTGCGTATCCTCCCAAGTCTCACAGCTCTCTTGGACGATGTTCTTGATCCGTTCATACCTGCCGCCGAGGGCTTTGATCTTCGCGGGGAGGGGGATGTTCTCCTTGAACGCGATTTCGAGCAGAAGCAGGAACTCGATCCTATTCGGCGTAAACGGAGACGAGGAGATCACCGGGATCACAAGAAGGCTGCGGCCGTCTTTCCGGCCCTTGCCGATATGGACATTCCCTTCCCGGACGATGATCTTCTTGGTTCCCTTGAGCAACGGATCCCTTTCCACACGAGAGGCGAGAGACGCGGATGTCCCTTCCCGCCTCACCACCTCAATGGTCGTATCCTCATTCGGCTCACCGAGAAGACTCAGGCCGTCAATCCTGTAAATCGTCGAACCCGGGACACCTGAGACGATCTCCTGGAGGTTTTTCAGCACCAAGACATTCGCGGCCGTCAGTTGTGACGCCTTGAACCCATGGGTCCCCAACGCCTCGAACAGTATTCCCTCTGTCTTTTCGCTGATGCGGCTGGTCCCCACCGTCACGGTCTTGGCCTGGTGCTTGACCGCGTCCACCGGCCGGGCCATGCCATTGATCGATTTCCCCAGACATTGGAACAGGAGGTTCAACATGTTCAGCGCGGTCCCCTTCACCCCGAAGTCGAGCTCAAAGTCGGAGACCGGCAGTCTCCCGGAAAGATATTTCAGCAGAAGCGTGAGATCCGAAGAGGCCACAAAGCCCATGGAAGAGGGGAGGCGGTTCTCGGCTTTCTTCTGCTTGAATTCATTGTAAAACCGGGCGATCTTCTCCCGGAAGCTTCTCTCCAGCACCAGTTCATAGACATCCAGCCCTTTCTCCGCATACGCGTCGATCTCCGTCTGAATCTGCTCCCGGAAATCATGGAGGAAACGCGATCCGTCGTTGATGGAGAGGGCGGCGTAATATCCCCAGATATGCCCCACCAAGGTGTTGACAATCGGCGCAAAGTGTTCGCTCACGGCCGGCACATGAAAGACATCCTCCGCGTACGGATCAAACCGCTCCTCCCCTTCAGTCGCTATGATCACCGGAAGGGCCTTGTGCGCTCGGAATATCGCGGTGTCCTTGATGATATCCCCGAGCACCGTCTGTCGGGTGCCCGCGGCGCATACGATGATGAGCGGCTCTGAGGAGAGATCAATGTGCTTCTTGTCTTCCACATAGTCGGTGGAGATGGTCTTGTAGCAGAGCTCGCTCAACTTGATCCGTATCTCATCCGCGGAGGTCTTGTTGGGGCCGCTGCCGACCGTTGCCCAGTAGGCCCGGGTCGTGGCGATGCGTTTGGCGGAGGCCTCAATCTGTTCCCGCATGGAGAGGATCCCGCGCATCTGATCCGGAATCTGTTGCAACGCCCGGATCTCCTCTGTGACAAACCTCGGTCCCCGGGCCCCCTTCAGGCTGGCCATGTAAAGTCCAAGCATCGCGCCGGCCACAATCTGCGAATAGAACGCCTTGGTGGAAGCCACCGACATCTCCACATCCCGCCCGCTACTGGTATGCATGACCCCGTCCACCTTGAAGGTGATGTCCGAGTCCCGGCGGTTCACGATGGCGAGGGTATGTGCGCCCCGTTCCCTGACCATATCCACCGTGCGGTTCGTGTCAGTAGTCGTTCCGGACTGGCTGATCGCCACCACGAGACAGTCCGTCATGCTTTGCGGCGCATCCCCATCACCAATGCCGAACCCGCTCAGTTCCGACGCCTTGAGGGCACGGATCATCAGGGAGGGATCATTCATGTAGTAATTCAGAATGTCCGCACATCCCTGGGCCGCGACGCCGGCGGTTCCCTGGCCCACGAAGAATATCCGCCGGATCTGGCCCTCTCTCAACGCGTTTGCCAGCGATTCCGGAACGACCGTCTCATCCAAACTTATCGCATACGTTCCGTCATCCGCGAGCTTCCAGCGGTTCTGGATGGTCCGCTCCACCGAGATGGGGGACTCCGAGATCTCCTTGAGGAAATAGTGGGGGAAGCCTTGACGATCAATATCCCTTGAGGTGATCTCTGTCTGCTTGATGTCGTCTTTTCCGAGGGGGAGAGGCGTTCCGTCATAGAACATGGCGCGGATGCCGTCCAATCCGCCGGAGGAGTTCTGATCCAGCACAAAAATCTGTCCCTGAGTGTCGCCCTCCTTCCCCTCAATGGTCGCGTCGCCATCCACCTTGAGATAGAAGGGTGTCTCTTCCACAAATCCGTAAACTTCGGAGGCCAGCATGTAGTGCTCCTCCCCCAGCCCCACAAAGATGGCCTGGCCGCTCCCCCGTTGGGCCAGAAAGAGTTTCCCCGGGGCGAGGTCGGTATGCATGGCAATGGCATGGGACCCCTCGAAATCGTTCACCGCAAGCCGGAAGGCATTGGCCATATCCTCACCTTGGTGGATGTATTTTTCGACTTGCAGGGGGATGATCTTGGTATCGGTGGTGATATCCTTATGAATCGGGCTTCCATCTTCACAGGCAGTCTTCAATTCCAGATAATTGTCAATGTCTCCGTTCAGGCAGACGTGGATGATGGGAGACGTGAAACGTGAAGCGTGAAACGTGAGGTCGGCATCTCCCATATCCTGTTTGCAATTTCCCGCCGTCTTATTGTCCACCGGATGACAGTTCGGTTCGGTGATCGCTCCGACCGAGGCCCACCGGGTGTGGGAGAGAACCGTATGATACCGATGAGGAAACGTGGCGGCTTTATGAAGGATGTCATCCGCTTTGATCTGCTTTCGCAGGAACGCCACGTTGTCCCCGAGGCTTCCAATCTCCGCGGCGATCTTGTAGGTGAAGGTGATCGCGATGGCGGGTGAGGGCTGAGGGGCGAGGGGCGAGGGGCAACTTTCAATGTTATGAAGGCTGATGTCGGCATTCTCGAGCACCTCCCTTTCAGATCGTTCCTTTAGTTGATCCAGAAGGTCTGCCCTATCAAGCGATTCCCTGAATTTCCCGAATTCCTCCGCCGCCAGAATGAACATCAGGGAGATGCCCGCGGAGTCCCGTCCTCTCACCTCAAGGCGGTCAATGCTGTTCAGCACCGCATTGATGTTTTTGAAGATTTTCAGCACATCGCCGGAAGGGGGGCTGTCTGAATCGGAAAGCAGTTCCCCGACCTTCCCCATATTCTCCCCGATCTCTCTGGAGAGGCACCAGGCAATGTCCTTCAACTCCTCGATATTTCCGGACAGCGTCTCCACGTCATCTGGGTTGAGCCGGCCGGCCTGTTCAGCGAGAAACTGTTCCTTCGTGTGGATGACGTCGGAGATGCGGCCGGCAAGGGTTGAAAGTTCGTCTTGGATATCCTTGTCCCTGAAGATTTCAAAGAACGCCGCGTCCTGTTTTAAGGAGCGAACCTTCTGGCCCAGCGAATCAATCAGATCTTTTCCGCTGGGGTGACGTTCTTCGATCTGGCTGACGGTCTGATTCAGCCATCGGATATCGGTCCGGCCTTCGACGTCTGCCGCCTGGGATTGAAATGTGGAAATGATTCCTGCAAGTCCGCACATAGTCACACATCCTTATTTTAAGTGAGAAATGAAGAATGCCGAAAATCAATTTTTTTTTCGGTCTGAACAAAGAAGCTGTTGACGCATCCATGCATCCACTATAAAGACAATCACGCTCCCAGTTAGACAGATCATGGCAAAAATATCTCCAAAGCGGGTGTAAAGTGTCTTTTCGGTCAAAAGGGGCACCGCGCGGGTCAGCACCGCGTCCGCAAAGAGTGGGGTGGAGGCGATCATCCGGCCCGCGGGATCGATGAATCCGCTGATGCCTGTGTTGGCCGAGCGGATCAGAGAGCGTTTGTTCTCCACCGCCCTGAAGAGCGTCATGGAGAAATGCTGATACGGCGCGCTGGTGGTGCCGTACCAGGCATCATTGGTGATGTTGATCAGCAGGGCCGCGTCATTTTTCACCATGGCCCGGGAAAGGTTTGGAAAGATGATCTCATAACAGATCTGAATGCCCAAGGGGGCACCTCTTAGCAAAAGCGTCTTCCCCTCTTCTCCGGGCCTGAAATCGCCCACATGCTCCACCATCTTGCCGATAAACGGCAGCCATTTTTTCAAGGGGACATACTCCCCAAAGGGGACCAGATGTGCCTTGTCGTATTTGCCGAGTATTTCCCCAGATCGGCTGACCAAATACGCGCTGTTGTGATACGCGACGATACGCTCCCCCTCCCGGACAAAGGAGGGGCTGCCGATCAGAAAATCGGATCCGGTCTCCTGAATCCCCCGGATGACGATTCTGCTCAACCCGGTATTGTGCAGAAAATAGAAGGGGGTGGCGGTTTCGGGCCATACCAGAAGGTCCGGGTTCCTAGGCTTGGCGGAGAGGGAGAGTTCGACATATTTCCGGATGGTGGCATGACGGAACGCGGCGTCCCATTTCTTCGCCTGGTCAATGTTTCCCTGGACAATGGCGACCTTCAGGGACGGGGCATCTGTCATGGCCTGGTCCACCGATGCGACCCGCCATTTCCCATATGACCAAGCCAAGCCGAACATCAGTGCGAAACATATGACCGATCCCGCCGCGACCCGTCTTGACACCGCCGTTCCCTGCCACTTCTCCCCTTTCAGACGAAGATAGGCGAGAAAAATCGCGGCGTTGGAGAGCGCGAGCAGACAGGAGACCCCATACACGCCGGATATGTCAGTGATCTGTATCAGATTCAGATGTCTGAACTGGGAGTATCCGAGCAACTCCCAAGGGAATCCGGTCAGAAAAAATGAGCGGACATACTCAAGCGCGACCCATATGAGAGGGATCATAAGGATGCAACACCCAGGTTTCATGCAGACGCGGCTCACGCCCATGGAGAACACCGCCACATACAGTCCGAGATAGGCGGACAAAAGGAGCAGAATCGGGATGCAGAGAACCAGCGGAAGATTCCCATAGGTCTTCATGGTGTACGCGAGCCAGTAAGTCAGCGTCAAATAATGGGAAAGACCCGCGACAAAACCTGCAAGAAAGCTCTTCTTTAAAGAGAGCCGTCTCAAGGAGATCAGCAGAGGAACCAAGGCAAACCAAGCCAGCCAGTCCATCCCGACTTTGGGAAAAGCCCCGGTCATCAGCAGACCGCTGAGTAGGGGCAATGCAAGGGTATATTGGATATTCGATTTTTGACTTTGAATGTTGGATTTGCCTTTCATATCTTGACTTCGTCACGGGTCAGGTTCGGAATATGAACGCTCCGTTGCACATTGAAGGGTGAGCCTTTCGCATTTTCAACACCCAGAACACTTCGGACACCGATCAGGGCAGGAGATACTCTTTCTCACCGGTGGTTCGTAGGATGAAAATTCCCTCATGACACGCTTTCCTTATCAATATTCAGTAGAGTTAAAAGTTTAATGGCAGAGAAACCCGTGCCCATGTCCGACAGGGCAAGGGGCATGGGCATGGCACGGGCGTTGGCTCTTAAGTTTTCAGTAGAGTTAAAAGTTTAATGGCAGAGAAACCCGTGCCCATGTCCGACAGGG
>JAOZRQ010000247.1:0-1520 GCA_029940115.1 Desulfobacterales bacterium | reverse complement strand
CAAGGGGCATGGGCACGGGTGTTGGCTCTTAAGTTTACACTTAGGGTTGAAAATCAAATGTCCAGTCCGAAAAGTGCCCGTCCCATCCACCGGGTTCTCTGGAGTGCCGAAGTCTCAGTCAGACATCTGAAAATATACCAGAAAGAGAGTCTTGTCAAGGGGCAGAGTCGTTTTTTCCAAATCCGAATCGCTGACAGATTTGGCAATCCGGCCGGGTATAAGTACCTGATCAAAAGTTTTTGCTTCAAAGACCTACGAGGTTTCAAAAACCTCGTAGGTCTTATATACAAAAACTTATACTTACGCGGAGGGCGATCATCCGACGGGCTTGGATTCATTTCGTTCCCACGCTTCACGCCACTGCCGTTTCCCCATTCCCGCTCCTGCGGATTGCCAAATCCGGCAGGCGGATCTAGCAATTTCCCCACTCCTGCCGGATTGCCAAATCCGACAGGCGGGCCGAATCAGAAAACTTGATCAAATAAAGCCGGTTTCTGGAAAAGTGGCGCGTCATGGAAACCTGATCGTCCAATTCACTGAAACCAGGTTTCTCTGCTGACCATGGATACGACTTGATCATCAATTTTTTTTCTGTCATTCCTGCGAAAGCAGGAATCCACTGCCCTCTGATCCCCAAAGGTGGATTCCTGCGTTCGCAGGAATGAACATTTGTGGGCACGAACATGCTCGCCCATGGGCCTGCCTGACAGTAAGCATTGGCGTATCCGCATTTAAAAAAGAGACAAATCGCTGGATGAAATTATGAAACGAGCGGATATGGCACTAGAGCTTTCAACATAATGTTTGTCCGGAATCCCCAGTTTGCAGTTCCGCCCTCAGGCGGTGTGAGACCGCCTGAAGGCGGAACTGCAAACTGCGCCCGGGACAATCTTTTTGTTGAACTCTATATATGAAGCAAAAAAAGGGGGCGTAACCGTGTTGTTTCAGGATAACGCATTGACCTTTGTACAGGACAAAAATAATGAGCGAACAAAGAAACCCGGCTTTTTTTCTGTCAGGAGAGAAGCCGGCCGTTCAGAAAAAAGCCGGGTTTCTTGTCCTGTACACAGCGCATTGACTTAAATTTTACTTTAGTTTCGCCCATTCTTTGTCTTTTATGAAAAGAACCTCCATTACGATTTCCGGATTGAATTCAAGTATCTGTTGCTTCATCTTCTTTCGAATCGCATCCAGATCAGCGACGGTGTTGAAATGAAACTCGTCGGAAACCATCAGATGAACCAGTATGAATGTTTGACGTCCCTGTTTCACCACCCTGAATTCGTAGTCTTCAAGTGGAATATCCCTGGTTGCCTTTTCCAACTGTCCTTGTATTTGACTGACAAAAGAGTCCGGAGGAGCCATAGAGACAATCTCTCGGACATTAGACAAAAGAATCTTTATGGGAACCGGAAGGGCAAAGATTGTTATTAAAATAAGCAGAATTGGATCAACAAAGGGTGTCATATCATGCCATTTAGTCTGTTGCAGAGCAAACCCGACAACAAATCCCACCAGGT
>JAOZRQ010000769.1 GCA_029940115.1 Desulfobacterales bacterium | reverse complement strand
TTGCTAAATCCAGCAACAGTACGCTCGGTTCGGATTTGGCAATCCGAACCGGGCATGAGAGGAGTCACCTGCAGGAGGCAGAGCCTCCGGGTATGCGCGACGAAGCAGAGCCTCGTCACGAGTGAGGGGGTTCCTTGCCCGGAATGACATGCCTCGCGACACTGGGGGGTTGAACAAAGCTTTCGATCTGCTGAAGTTTAGACTTATGAGGTCAGGTCATCTTGGTGATGAGGAAACCCTCGCGGCGCAATCTGTCAGAGGCAAGTTCCCTCATGCCTCCTTCCTCTCCTTCCTGATTTTTGACGAGACCTTTTTGCCCTCCTCGAACATCTGCGCGTAATGGGCCTTCACCTTTGCAGGATCAAACGTCAGAAACGTGCCGCCTGAGGCAAAATGCTGGATGAACACCTTGCCTGTGGCATAAGTCGCGGCACCGCAGAGAATCGGCATGGTGACGCTTCCGATGGTCTGGCCGATGATGGGATCACGCTTGCCGCCAAGGGGGCCACGTTGGTCAGAAGGACACCCCCGATTAGAGAGGAGACCACCTTTTTAACTGCCTCCTTGAGAAACGGGACCTCATAAGCATCGGCGATCTTCCTTAGCAGATTCAACTGGACGCCGATGAGTCCCGCGATGTCTGCCCCAGGCAGAGGAATCAGCCCCACTCCCATGGATGCCCATATGTGCTGGTCGAGAATCCTGTCGAGTCTCTCTTTGGACACTTCCCTGGTCATTGTCACCTTTCTCCCTGATTCAACGCCTGTATTTTTTGAGAATCAGCGCGGCATTGGTCCCCCCGAATCCAAAGGAATTGTTCATGGCGATCTCCACATCTGCCTTGCGCGCGGTGTTCGGGACATAATCGAGGTCGCATTCGTCGTCAGGATGGTCCAGATTGATGGTCGGCGGGATGACCCCCTCATGGATCGTCAGCGCGGTGAAGACCGTCTCGATTCCGCCAGCTCCTCCCAACAGGTGGCCGGTCATGGATTTGGTGGAACTGACAGGGATGGCACGCGCCTTCTCCCTGAACACCGTCTTGATCGCCTTTGTCTCATAAAGGTCGTTGAACGGCGTGGATGTGCCGTGGGCGTTGATGTAGCCGATCTGGTCATAAGAGATGCCCGCGTCCTGAAGAGCCGCATTCATGCACCTTGCCATGCCTTCGCCGTCCGGTGCCGGCGCGGTCATATGATGGCCGTCTCCGCTCATTCCGTATCCGCATATTTCCGCGTAGATATGCGCGCCTCTTTCCAGAGCCCCCTCAAGGGTTTCAAGGATCAGGATGCCGCACCCCTCGCCCACAACAAACCCGTCACGATCCCGGTCAAAGGGGCGGGATGCCTTTTCAGGCGGTTCGTTGCGGGTGGACAAGGCCTTCATCGCGCCGAACCCGCCCACACATATTGGCGTGATCACAGACTCCGTCCCGCCGGTGATCATGGCGTCCGCCTCCCCTTTCTGAATGATTCGGAACGCCTCTCCGACACCGTGGGAGCCTGCCGCGCACGCAGTGGCCACGGACGCATTCGGCCCCTTGGCGCCGAAATGGATGGAGATCATGCCGGGGGCCATGTTCCCGATGAGCATCGGAATCAGAAAGGGGCTGATCCGTTTGGGGCCTTTTTTGTCCAGGATTCGGACGTTGTCTTCAAGAATCGCCAGCCCCCCGAGCCCGCATCCAGTGAAGACGCCGACCCTGTGCGCGTTGGAATCGTTGATCTTCAGTTCGGAATCCGCCATGGCCATCCGGGTGGCAGCGATGGCATAGGCGATAAAACGCTCGGTCCGCTTTGCCTCTTTTTTGGAGAGAAAGTCGTTGGCATTGAATCCCTTCACCTCGCCGGCGATCCGGGTCTGAAACGCAGAGGCATCAAACCGGGTGATCTCGCCGATTCCTGATTTTCCCGCGCACAGCGCGTCCCAAGTTTCCCTGACGCCGATGCCAAGCGGCGTCACAAGTCCCATTCCCGTTACAACAACTCGTCTGTTTTTCTGATCTGCCATTGTTAATTGTCAGTTGATGGTTGATGGTTGTCAGTTGGTGGTCGTCAGGCGTCTGACGCCGGACTGCCCGACTCGCATGATACGGAACCGGATCGTCAGTTGGTGGTCGTCAGTTGTCAGGCGTCCGACGGGCAACCAACAGACAACCCACAACTGACAACGCGCCGAATCAGTGTTCATTGATATAGGCGATGGCATCCTTGACACTGACCAATCCCTCTGCCTTCTCGTCGGAGATATCAATATCAAATTCCTCTTCCATCGACATGATCAGTTCAACGAGATCAAGCGAATCCGCACCGAGATCATCCACAAAGGAGGCCTCCGGCACAACTTCGGTCATATCCACACCCAATTTTTCTGAAACGATTTTCTTTACCCTATCCTCAACGGACATAAATCTTCTCCTTATTTTACTTAGATCAAATAGGGCTATGGGCAAGGGGCTATGGACTCTCTCCCAGATGCCTTGATTGTCCTCGCCTTGCCGCTCACCCCTTGCCGCTCGCCCCTTGCCGCTCACCCCTTGCCGCTCGCCCCTTGCCGCTCACCCCTTGCCGCTCGC
>JAOZRQ010000246.1:8041-9722 GCA_029940115.1 Desulfobacterales bacterium | reverse complement strand
CAGTTCCGCCTTCAGGCGGTGCGGCACCGCCTGAAGGCGGAACTGCAAACTGAAAGGTATGTTCTTTTTCAGAAATCGCCTAAACTCTAAGCTCCAAGACCACATGGGACTCGGATGTCACTGAATGCATCGCCGAGAACCCAGAACCCCGAACCCAAAACCGAGAACCCAACCGACCCCAAACTTGAGGTGACTATGCGAGCAATCTGGTTCATCACCCTGTTTGCATCTTCGGCGTGGCTGTATATGCTTTCCACCTTCACGCCGGCAAAACTGACCCTTGTCGTGCCGTTTGTCTCCCCCCTGTTTTTGGGTGTGATGGCGGCATCCCTCTCTTTCAAGCACACCCCCCTCCATCGGTTGCCGATGAAAGCCGCGCTGTTCTTCCTCCCGTTGTTGCTGATGCGGCTTTTTGTCCCCTACCCTTACAGCTTTGGGGCCATGATGATGGCAGTGGGGCTGATCATCGCCCTGACATCAAATCGGTTCAGGCATCTTGCCCCGCTCTCCTGCGGCTTTCTCCTCACCGGGCTGATCCTGCTTGTCCAAGGCGCATGCATGCCGATCTTTTATGTGATCGGCTCCCGTTACCATGAGGTGAAGCTGCTCAACCAGATCGCGTATCCCTTTGTCCGCCTGTTCGGCTTCGATGCCAGTATGAGCGAAGGGATCATCTATCTGCCCACATTCACCAACCTGATCCGGTTTCCTGGGACACTCGAAAAAGCTGGGTTCCATATGCTCTTTCTCATGATCATCGCGGGTCTGATCCTGCTGGCCATGTTCGGCAGAAGCTGGAAAACCTTGTTCAAATTTTTTGGCATCTGCATCGGCTACACCCTGTTGCGCTATGTCATGATGATATTCATCTATGCCCAGCTGAATGACGCGGTCATCTATTGGGATCCGATATCCTTTACGCTCAGTTATCTTCCCCTGGCCGGGATCTTATGTGCGGCAATTCCCTTGAAACATCCCGATGCCATGAACATGGCACTGCCTATTCCTGACTTCAGAAAAAAGGAAGGGGGACTGGCCCTTCTCTTTTTTGCAGGCATTTTCTGTCTTGTCGGCGTCTGGGGCTTCCATGACCCCGGGGAGCGAAAACCGGGGCGACTCCTGATTGACGAGAAACACAGCAACTGGGAATGGAGCACCCGGAAGTTCGACACCACTTGGTTCGGTAGCCAGTCCACTTACAATTACTACTGCATGATTGACCATTTCAATCATTTCTACAAAGTGGATCAAAACACGGAGGAGGATCTCTCCCGGGAACTCCTGTCCGAATATGATGTTCTGATTTTGAAAACCCCCACCGAGGCTTATGGGGCGGATGAAATTGAGAACGTGATCGAATTTGTCCGAAACGGCGGGGGACTCTGGTTGATCGGCGACCATACCAATGTCTTCGGCATGAACTATTACCTGAACTTCATTGCCAAGCGGTTCGGCATGTTTTTCCATTATGACAGCACTTATGATCTCGCGAAGGGAACCCTGACCGTTTACAAGCGTCCCAAGATCTTTCCCCACCCGGTGGTCCAGAACATGCCGCCATTTCTCTTTGCCACCTCCTGCACGGTGGACGCGAGTCTAAGTGCCCAGAATGTCATGGTCGGCTACGGGCTGCGATCCAGGTTGCTCTCCTACTCGGACAGGAGTTTTTTTGAGCGCAAGC
>JAOZRQ010000246.1:0-8031 GCA_029940115.1 Desulfobacterales bacterium | reverse complement strand
CTACGAATTCGGGCTCTTCTTGCAGTCATCCGCCGCAACTTATGGAAAAGGCCGAGTGCTCACCTATACTGACAGCACCTGCTTTTCAAACTTTTACATGTTCATTCCGGGCAAACCTGAGCTGGCCCTCGGCTCGGTGGAATGGCTCAACCGGAAAAACAGATATGATGTGCTCTCCCCTCTGTTCGGGGTCATCGCGTGTATCCTCCTCTTTGCTGGACTATATAAAGGATGGGAAGATAAAAGAAAGACCTTGAGCATCCTATTCTTTTCGGCCCTGTTTGCGACCGTTGCGGCGATTCCTTTTTTTACATGGCTTTCACAAAAAAGTTATGCTTTCCCCAAACCGCATACCGACTTCAGAACGGCCGCTTTTGAGCGGGAGTATTCCCATCTCACGCTCCCTGTGGAAAAGCTTGTGGACAAACATCCTTATAATTACCATACCTTTTATGTATGGACCCAGCGGATGGGATATGTGCCGCTGTTGGAGAAAAGCCTTTCAGACGCGCTGGAAAAAGGGGATATGGTGGTGCTGGTCAATCCGGTGAAGCCGTTTGCGGAAGATGACATCCAGAAGATTGTCCGCTTTGTGGAAAACGGCGGCCGGCTTCTGCTTTTGGACGGGCCCCAGAACAAAAAATCCACATCCAATCCGTTGCTGAAACCGTTTGAGATGGAGATTGATTTCTCAGAGATCAGGCAGACGGACCTGTATGACAGCCGAACCGGCGAGACGTTATGTACGGCAAAGCGGACCGGCACAGTGAAGGGGGGGAGGGCCATGGCCGTCACCCGTAACCGGAAGTCGGTCTTCTCAGTCCTCAGTCGGGGAAAAGGTCTGGTGGGCGTGATGGCGGATTCATACCTGTTTGCCAATCCTCAGATGGGGGGAACCCAGATCACACCGGACAAGACCCGGGAGCAGATCTATCGGATGGAATTTTATATGCTTGAGCATTTGAGATAATCAGTAGTCAGGGTTCCAGAAACTCGATGATCAAGTTTTTTGACCGGGTTCGTCAAGAAGTCCGTCATTCCCGCGGAGGCAACAATCCACCAGAGTGACTATGCAACATTTTTTCTCCAGACGGCTGTTTCTCCTTTTACTGATGCTCTGCCCGGCAATGGCGGATGCAGATACCATTTTCCTGAAAAATGGAAGGACCATTGAGAATGTCAGCACCTGGGAAGCGGGGAGCCAGATTAAATGCTATAGATTCGGCGCGGTTGTTGGGTACTTGAAAGAGAATGTTGAGCGGGTTGAAAAATTGCCGGTGACTGAGTCACCGCTGGTTTCATCTCCGCCGAATGCCGATCAGGATGCTTCCGAGTCAGCACTTGTCGCCATCCCAAGAGAGGGGACCGGAGAGTTCAAGGTCACAAAAGTGGTTGACGGAGACACCTTCAACGCGGTGGGACATGGCATAGAGATCAAGGCGAGGCTCATAGGGATTGATGCGCCGGAAACCAAAAACAGAAGAAGGGACAGAGAGGGCCAGCCTTACAGCGAAGAGGCCGGGGCGTATCTTTCCAGAATGATCATGAACAAGACCGTCGCCATCAAGGGATACGGCATCGGACGATATAATCGTCAGCTTGTGGAAGTCTTTGTAGGCGGCAGGAACATCAACCTTGAACTGCTGAAAGCTGGCCTTGCAGAAGTCTATCAGGGAAAATTCCCCAAAGCGTTTGCCCCTGATCCCTATTGGAAGGCAGAGAAGGAAGCCCGACTACACAGAAGCGGAATGTGGATCCTGGGAGACAGGTATGTCAGCCCCAAGAAATGGCGTAAGATGAAATCTGAGGGATGAAATCTGAGATATCTTCTAACAACAAACAACGCTCAACGGACAACAAACCATGATAAAAACCCAATTCAGAACCGCCATCGGCCTTATGAAACAGGCCGGATATGACGACATTTCAGACCGATTGCAACGAGAGCTCGACGCCTTGAACACGGATGTCTATAAGATCGCCGTTGTCGGTGAGTTCAAGGCTCCCTGATCAACGCGGTCTTTCTCAAAGATGACATCCTCTTCACGGATATCATGGAGGCCACCGCCGTGCCCACGGAGATCCGCCATGGAGAGGAGAAACGCATGGAGGTGATCCCTTACGTCAAAAGGACTTACCAGGAATCCTCTCCCCTTGGCAAGGACGCGGGGACCGAATTTGAGGTGAGCGAAGGTGAAGGCGAGCCGCTCAGGATAGCGAATCCGGGCAAGGCGGAGATCCGGGCGCACACCTCCGCGGACACCCCTGAGGGACGGGCCGAACTTGCCAGAAAGACCGCGCGGGTCATCTTGTACTGGCCCTCGGAAAACTTGGCCGGCCTGACGCTCTTTGACACGCCCGGGATCAATTCCGTGAACGAGGCGGTCATCGCCACCACCTACCGGATCATTCCGAAATCCGACCTTGTGCTCTTTGTCACCCCCGCGAAGCAACTCTCCGACACCGAGATGGAATTCCTCTCGGGTCGGGTCTTCCGCCAAGGAATCACACGGGCCATGACCGTCGTGACCTACGATGCCCTTTCCGGGGAGCTCTCGGACCAGCAACAGGCGGAACTGCTGAACGGCATCCGAAGCCAGTTGGTCAACATCGGGCGGGAGTATGTCCCAGTGGAGATGGTCAACATCCGTGACCGGGCAGACCCGGATCCCCTGAGCTTCATCCTCAGGATCAATTCCGAGATGAGCGGCAAAAAGGAAGCGGCCCCCCATGAAAAAGAGGAGCCGGTCCAAGTCATTGACGATGTGATTCGGAATCTGTTGGGTGAGGGGCGAGGGGGGAGAGGCGAGGGGCAAGCGGCAAGCGGCGAGCGGCGGCGGGAGGGTGGCCAAGACCCCATAGCCGATAGCCCCTCGCCCATCGCCGCCATCAGTCTTTCGTCATTGGAGACGACGCTGATCCGGTTCATCCGGGAGAATGTGCGGGCCGGCAGGATGGAGAAGGCCGTGCAGATATTGAGGCGGCAGATTCAGCTTGCCCAGGTCCGGTGCTCAACGGAACTTGCGGCCATGGGCAAAACCGAGGCGGAACGCCGGCAGATGCTCGCGGCGGTCAGAGAGAGGGAGGCGCATATCCGGCGGAAACATGAATCGCTTTCGCTGGAATTTCGTGACGAGCTGAAGCGGATTCAGGAGCGGTTTCTCAGGGACGCGGCGATCGGACTGGACCGCGTGGCCGAATCGTATCTGGCCGGATTTGACGCATGCAATAGCCTCGGTGAATTGCAGAATCGCCTAAACCGGGCGGAAATCATTCTGAAATCGGAGATGGAGGAGATGCTCCTCGCCTGCTCCCAGACGGCCGGCGAGCAGATCAGCGGTCTCATCGAAACTTATGGAATGAGAAGCCAGACCTTGCTCCGTCCCTGGCACATGGAGATCACCCAGGAACTACGGATTCAGGGCGGGGTTTTCTCGAACATTCCGCCCTTCGCGGTGCTCGCCATGGATGTGCTCCTCTTTGCCCGGTTCGGCCCCTTTGGTATTCTCGCGGATCTGCTCATCCGTTTCATGGCTGGCTATCTTCCCTACATCCATAAGATACTGCCGGCCTCGGTTGCGGGCAGTTTCCTGAAAAACAGCGTCAGGAAATCCGTGACCGATCAGTTTGAAAGGATCAAAGCCGACATGCCGGCCAAGATTGAGGAGAGCTTCCAAGAAGTCACCCATACCCTGTTGAAAGAATGGGAGGCATACACCGACGAGCAGTTGGACGCGGTGCGGAAGAGCCTGGAGAATACCGCGGAACAGCCCTTGGATATCCAGCGCAGGGAGCTGCTCACTGAGATTGGGCGATGGGCAATGGGGCCCATCGTCCATGACCCGTCGCTCATTCAGCGATGATAAACGATTGACAGAGGCATGTGGATATGAAAAAGAAGGAGAAAAAGCAGACAGACGACTATGACAGTCCGTGGAAGGACATTCTGGAAACGTACTTCCGTGATTTTGTGACATTTTTCTTCCCGGATGTGGCTCAAGAGATCGACTGGGATAGGGGATATGTGTTTCTTGACAAGGAGTTCCAGAAGGTGGTTCGGGATGCCGAGCTGGGAAGGCGGTTTGCAGACAAACTAGCGCAGGTGTGGCGGGAAAACGGGGATGAAGCATGGGTGCTGACGCATGTGGAGGTGCAGGGGCAGTATGAGTCCGGTTTTTCCAAACGGATATTTGTTTACAATTACCGCATCTTTGGCCGCTACGAGAAGCCAGTGGCAAGCTTGGTGGTGTTGGCGGACGAAAGACCCAAGTGGCGTCCGGACAGTTACAGTCATGAGCTCTGGGGTTGCAAGGTCAGCATCGAATTTCCTGTGGTGAAACTGGCTGACTACGGGAAACGATGGGAGGAGTTGGAGAAAAGCAACAATCCGTTTGCCTTGGCAGTGATGGCCCATCTGAAGACGCAGGAAACCCGCCATGATGCCGAAGCTCGCAAGAGGTGGAAGGTCCGTCTGATCAGAATGCTTTATGAGCGGGGGTACGGACGTGAGGATATTATCAACATTTTTCGCTTCATTGACTGGATAATGAGACTGCCGGAAGAAGCGGAGGAGGACTTCTGGCAGGAGATATGTCAGTATGAGGAGGAGAAGAAAATGCAATACGTTACCACGGGGGAAAGAATCGGCTTCAGGAGAGGGATGCTGGAGGCCATTGAGCTGGGCCTGAGCCTCAAATTCGGGGATGACGTTCTGGACATCATGTCTGAGATGCAGAAGATCAAGGATGTCGAACGCTTGAGGAAAATAAAGGACGCGATCAAGACCGCCAAGGACTTCTCGGAGATGAAGGGAGTCATCGGATGGGGCGAGACGCGAGGGACGAATGCCAAGGGCCAATCGGCGAGCGGCGGCGAATTGATCCCAAATGGCATCGCCAAGCCGCTGGACCAGGCAGACAGCGAGGAGATACTGGAGGCTGTCTCGCAGGATGACAAAGATTAAACAAAAGCCCTGGAGGTTTCAACATAGTCTTTGTCAGTTCGTAGTTCCGCCTCCAAGCGGTGTCGCACCGCCTAAAGGCGGAACTACGAACTAGAAGGAGAATGCGACGACCCTGCTGACCATCGGCCAGGAGATCCATGACTGGCTGAACCCGGATGGCTGGCTCGAAGACCTGACCGACGAGGCCGATTCCCCCCTGATCGTCGAGTTCACGGGTTCGGGGGACAGGGAAAATCGAGCCTCGCCCTGCGCATCGCCACCCGATATTTCTCACCAACGAGGATAAGTTTCGGGCTGGGGAGTGTTGAGGATGTAGCCATCACCCCATCGCTCATCACCCAAAGAAAGGCTGATTATAACGGATTTAGGGGAGGCCTTGAACTCGAACTTGAACTTGAACGTAAATTTATACTTGAACTTGAACTCGAACTTGCCCACAAATGAACATTCAAGTTCACGTTCACATTCAAGTTCACGTTCAAGTTCAAGTTCACGTGCACGTTCACGTTCACGGGCAGGCGGCCTCCCCGAAAAGCGTCATAATCAGAAGAAAGGAGAGATCAACATGAAATGTCTGACAAAACTGATGGCCATCTTTTTCACGCTGGGACTACTTGTCAGCGGCACCGACGCGGGCGCCGCGATCATTCGTGTCCCCGCAGATCAAGCGACCATCAAGGACGCACTTTCCGTTGCCAAGAGTTGGGATATGATCTTGGTCGCGGACGGAAGCTACACCGGTGATGTCCATGCTGTGTTCGATTTCAACAGCAGGCCAGTCACGATCATGTCGGAGAACGGTCCGGAGAATTGCCTGTTCGACTCGGTGGATGTGGAACTGAAGAACGGCGTCTCCGATTCGGTCTTCTCCGGATTCACCGTTTCAAAAGGGACCCTTCATACTCAATCGGGTCAGATCAGGAACTGCATCGTGAAGGATTCCCTCGGGTACGGCATCGCGATCCAGAATGCCGACACCACCACCCTCATCAACTGCATGTCGTCAAACAACACCACGGCGGGGCTGAACGTGAATTACGCGGGCGAGGTCACCGTCATCAACAGCCTCTTTGTGGACAATGTGGCGAACGCCGGAAGCGGCGTGGAAGTGCTCCGGGGAACCGTGAACCTTGTCAACTGCACCATCGCCAGTAACGGAAGCCACTCCGTAAGGACTTGGTCCGAAGCGGTGGTCAACCTGACCAACTGCATTGTATGGGACAACCCCTTTGAGATGGATGGCGGAAGCATTCATGCCACCTATTCCGACATAGAAGGCGGCTATGAGGGGGACGGCAATCTTGATTCGCTTCCGCTCTTTGCGGATGCGGGGAATGGCGACTATCATCTCACCACCGGCTCGCCCGGCATGGACGCGGGCACATCGGATGCCGCGCCGGACACAGACCTTGACGGAAACGCAAGGCCCGAAGGACAAGGCTTCGACATGGGGGCTTATGAATTCATCCCACCGCCATCCGCCGCGAATTACACCATAACCGCCGGCTCAGGGGAGAACGGCAGTATCAGCCCGGACGGTGAGGTTGTCGTCACCGGAGGTAAGGCCATGGCATTCATCATCACCCCGGATGCCGGGTATGAGGTGGAAGATGTGCTGATAGACGGCGCATCCGCAGGTGCGATCACCGCCTACACCTTTTTGAACGTCGGCGATGACCATACGATCCATGTCACCTTCCGGGGCCAGGATTATACCCTAAGGGCCTCGGCAGAGGAGAACGGAACCATCAATCCAGCCGGCACCGTCATGGCGAATGAAGGGGACCACCTGACGTTCATGATGACCCCGGCCGAAGGGTATGAGGTGAAAGATGTGCTGATAGACGGCGTATCCGCAGGCCCGATCACCGCCTACACCTTCTTGAACATCGACGCGAACCATGCGATTCATGTCACCTTCCGCAACCAAGATCATGCCATAAGCGCCTCGGCAGGAGATGGCGGAACCATCAGCCCGGCCGGCGTCTTTGCGATGGATGCGGGCGATGGCAGAACCTTCACCATGACCCCGGATTCGGGGTATGAGGTGGCGGATGTCCTGATAGACGGGGTGTCCGCCGGCGCGTTGAGCACCTACACCTTCACGGATATTCAGGCGGACCATGAGATCCGTGTCACCTTTGTTAGACAGGACTACACGATCACCGCGTCATCGGGAGAGAACGGACACATCAATCCGGCCGGCACGGTCATCGTGAAGAAGGGGGAGAGCGAGACCTTCACCATGACTCCGAATGATAGATATGTGGTGAAGGATGTTTTGACAGATGGCGTGTCATTAGGCGCGATGAGCGTCTATACCTTTGAGAAGATCGGTGCGGACCATCGGATCCATGTGATCTTCGGCCCTTCAACTTATACCCTGACCGCCAGTTCGGGAGAGAACGGCAGTATCAGCCCGGCTGGCGGCGTTCTGGTGAATGGAGGGGAGAACAAGAGCTTCTCCATCACCCCGGATGCTTGGTATGAGGTGGCGGATGTTCTGGTGGATGGCGTATCCGCAGGTGCGGTGAGCAACTATACCTTCACGGATATCCAAGCCGGGCATACGATCCACGCCACCTTTGTCATAAAGCATTATGCGATAACCGCCGAATCGGGAGAGAACGGGAGCATCACCGATACTGGGGAGCTGACCCTGAATGCTGGCACCGAGAAGACCTTCACCCTGACCCCGAATGCCGGGTATAAGGTGGAAGATGTCCTCATAGACGGCGAATCTGTGGGCCCGATGGAGAGCTACACCTTCACGACCATCAAGGATGACCATACGATCCGTGCGACCTTCGTCCGCCAGACCCATACCATAACCGCCAGTTCCGGAGAGAACGGCACCATCGCCCCGGCTGGCGACGTTGTGGTCAATTCAGGCGAGGATGGCACCTTCACCCTGACTCCGGATGTCGGGTATCGGGTGGCGGATATCTTGGTGGATGGCGTATCTGTGGGCGTGACAACGATCTACACATTCGAGAATGTCGAGGCGGGCCATACGATCCATGCCACCTTTGTCCGCCAGACTTATGCGATAGCCGCCAGTTCGGGGG
>JAOZRQ010000245.1 GCA_029940115.1 Desulfobacterales bacterium | reverse complement strand
ATTTGCCAATCCGCCAAGAGCGGAGACGCTCGGTTCGGATTGGCAAATCCGAACCCACCGGATTTGTCAATCCGCCGGGAGCGACAGTCAATTCGCTGGGCCCACTGACCACTGACCGCTGACCTCTATCCCTTAGCCTTCAGGGTGCCATCATCTTCAGCCTTGGTCGACGGCAACTTGATCCCGGGTCTCATGGAGAGAATCACCTCATCCAGCTCGCTTCCGCTAATCGTCTCTTTTTCAAGCAGAAGTTCGGACACGGCGTGGAGAATGTCCAAGTTCTCCTCCAATACAGTTCTTGCACAGCGATAGGCATCATTGATCAGCCCGCTGATCTCCAAATCAATCTTTTTAGCGGTCTCCTCAGAGTAATCTCGGTGCTGAACAATTTCCCGACCCAGAAATATCTGCTCTTCCCCTTTTGCGTAAGAGATGGGTCCAATGGCCTCGCTCATGCCCCAGGCGCGCACCATGCTGTGTGCCAGATCCGTTACCTGCTTGATGTCACTTGATGCGCCCGCAGTGATGCGGCCGAAAATCAGTTCCTCGGCGGCCCGTCCCCCCAAGGTATGACATAGCACGCTCTCGTACTCGTCCTTGAACTGACTGTACTTCTCCTCCGGCAGATACCAAGTGACACCGAGTGCGCGTCCCCTGGGGATGATGGTGATCTTGTTCACCGGATCGGTGTGCGGGAGAAAGCGGGCAACAATCGCATGCCCAGCCTCGTGATACGCGGTGACCCGCTTGTCCTCATCGGTCAGAACCAAGGATTTGCGCTCCAAGCCCATATAGACCTTGTCCTTGGCTTCCTCCAGATCGGACATGTCCACCTTCAGCTTGTTCCTTTTGGCGGCCAACAGCGCGGCCTCGTTCACAAGGTTCTCCAGATCCGCGCCGGAAAAGCCCGGGGTTCCCTTTGCGATAACGAGCGGATCCACATCCGGCGATATCGGCGTCTTCTTCATATGAACCCGGAGGATCTTGTCACGGCCCCTGATATCCGGCAGGGAGACCACCACCTGCCGATCAAACCGTCCGGGACGCATGAGGGCCGGGTCGAGCACGTCGGGCCGGTTGGTGGCCGCGATGAGGATCACCCCCTCATTCGATTCGAACCCGTCCATCTCCACCAGCAACTGGTTCAATGTCTGCTCCCGCTCATCATGTCCCCCGCCAAGTCCCGCGCCCCGGTGTCGGCCCACAGCATCAATCTCGTCAATGAAGATGATGCAGGGCGCGTTCTTTTTGCCTTGCACAAAAAGATCACGTACCCGGGATGCCCCGACTCCCACAAACATCTCCACAAAGTCAGACCCGCTGATGGAAAAGAACGGCACATCCGCCTCCCCTGCGATGGCACGGCCCAGAAGGGTCTTTCCGGTTCCCGGAGGTCCCATCAGAAGAACGCCCTTGGGGATGCGCCCTCCGAGTCGGGTGAATTTTTTCGGGTCTTTCAGGAACTCGACGATTTCCCCAAGTTCCTCTTTTGCCTCGTCAATGCCAGCCACGTCTTCAAATGTCACCTTCTCTGCCCCGTCAGACATGAGTCTGGCCCGGCTCTTCCCAAAGGAGAGGGCCTTTCCGCCACCGGACTGCATCTGGCGCATGAAAAATATCCAGACGCCGATGAGTATCAGCATGGGAAACCAAGAGAGCAGAACCGACACAAACCATGGGGATTCGGCCGGCGGCTTTGCATTGATGGTCACCCCTTTCTGTCTCAGAATCTTGATCAGGTCGTCATCTTGGGGATAATATATTTTCAACCGCTCCCCGTCCGCATCCGTGACAAAGAGTTCCTGTCCCTGAATGACGACCTCCGAAACCCGCTCATCCTCCACCATGGAGAGAAACTGGGTGTAACTGATGCTTGTCTCAGGCGGTGCCTGCTGACTGAAAAGATTATAGAGCATGATCATCATCAGGGTGATGACGAGCCATAATGCCAGATTTTTGTAAAACGGATTCAAGGAAGTTACCTCCTTAAGGACCTGTGAGCAAACAACATCCCCGGATTGGCAAATCCGAACCGCCTGCCGCCAAAAAGCAAAAATGATCGCCAATCCCTGATAAAAGATGTCAGGGACAGGTTTCGGCAGGAGCGGGAAATGGGGAACTCGTTCGGTCACGGACACTTAATTTTATTCTCGTCTCCAACTTGCTGAAAGAAACTCGGTTTCTGACACGGTGCCGCGTTCCCCGATACTTGTCCCCGACATCTTTTCCCAGATATAAAGATGTCGGGACAAGTATCGGGGAGAAGCTTGCCCCGACGTTTTTTATCGGGGACAGGCATGGAAACCTGAATCGCCCTGTCCCTGAAGCTTGCCCCGACGTCTTTTGTCGGGGCTGAAATCAAGCTTCTTTGCGAAAATGAAATCTTCAACCAATCCCGTCAATTCACATTATTATCATTAATTTCAGATTAAGCAAGGAAAAGTTCGGCTTTCAGCACATTTTTGGTCAAAGGGGTGATTTTGGCGGAATCATCCATCCGATGGCCCGCAATCCATACAATCTTTCCCCGGCTCAACAGAATGGGGCATCTTGCCCGCTCTTCCTTGGAAACTTTGTTGTTGATGAAATATTTTTTCAACTTTTGTGTGCCAGCCATGCCGAGTGGTGTAAAGCGATCCCCAAGCCTGAAATTTCTGATGGTCATGGGAAAATCAAGCGCATCCATGTCAAAATGGCCGACCGTCTGAGTCTGTCGCCTGTTGTCCGTTGCTTGTTGCCCGTTGCCTGTTGCCCGTTGCCCGTTGCCTGTTGCCCGTTGCCCGTTGCCCGTTGCCCGTTGCCCGTTGCCCGTTGTCTGTTGCCCGCTGCCCGTTGCCCGTTGCCCGTTGCCCGTTGCCTCTTTAGAAATTCTCAGATGCATGCCGATCTCTCTGATGAAGATGGTCCCTGTTCCGGCAATCTGATATTCATATGGATTGGGGATTTGCAATTTGCAAACATCTCTTATTGCAAAGAGAAGCCCCTCCTCTTTCCGCTCCACCCTGACACCATCTGGGAGCTCAAGCCTCCCACACCCTGAGTCCGCTTTGGAAAGATGCATGATCGCGTCGGTGTGGGCGTATGTGATGCGCCTCAGATCACCCTTGACGTGATGGATCGCCTTTCTGATGATTCGCCGGCGGGCCGCTGGATGGATGTCATTCATGGCTGAAACGGAAAGGGTGATCGCCCTTTTGGGGTTCTGGGTTCCGGGTTCCGGGTTCTGGGTCCTGCCCTGACCCCTCCTGACACAACTTTTGAAGATAGGCCCTATCAGTTCCTCAATCCACTCTTCCTCATCCCTGAGGATCAGGGAGAGGCGGTTCAGGGTTTCGGTGATTCCCGGATTGTAAGCCGTCTTCAACATCGGGATGAGTTGATGACGAATTCTGTTTCTGAGGTGTCTGGTGTCGGTGTTGGTCACATCTGAGACATATGTCAATCTGTTGCGGGCCAAAAAATGAACAATTTCGGATTTTGTCACACGGATCAGGGGGCGAATGAACTTCCCCTCCCTTACAGGCGGGATGCCTGAGATGCCGAGGGGGCCGCTTCCCCGAAACAGCGCCATCAGGACATGTTCCGCATTGTCATCCGCATGATGGCCCAGCGCGATTTTGTCAAACCCCTCAGCTTTCGCCACCTTATCATAAAACGCGTACCGGACTTGCCGGCCAGCCTCCTCCAAGGAGAGTTTGTGGATCTGCCGGTATTTCTGAACATCCTCTCTGATCATATGATAAGGCCGTCCGATTCTTTCCGCAAGGGATCTCACAAATTCCTCATCCCTGTGTGAATCTTCCCCCCGAAGGCAATGGTTGACATGGGCCACCCCGATCTTGAGGGAATGCTTGGGTGCCACTGCCAAGAGCACATGGAGAAGCGCGACAGAATCAGGCCCCCCGGACACGGCCACAAGGACCGAATCTCCGGACTGGATCATCCTGTAAGTCATCATGGTCTGTTCTGCTGTGTGGGGCAATCTGTCGTGTTCAGGCATGTCGTTTGTCACATATGCGTTGCGCGGGTTTATGTGTGGGGCAATCTGTCGTGTTCAGGCATGGTATAAGTAAGTAAGTACCCGGCCAAAAGTTTTCCGGGATTTTTTCTTGGGAAGACAGCTTCCACAAACCGCGGATGGACACGGATGAACGCGGATGAGTCCGCGGCAGGCAGGCATCTGCGTCTGTCTGCGTTCATCTGCGGTTCCTCATATGCAAACACCTGAAAATGTATGGCCAAGTACTTATGGGTTCAATTAAGCATCTGCGCCGCTGACGACATCTCGGAGGTTGTTCGGTGATTTCAGGCATGGTTATGGGTTCAATTAAGCATGGCTTCCCTGCCTTCTGTGACTATCGACAGATCGTCCAATTTTTCCCCGATCTCCTTTGGATGCCGCTCATCTTCATGTCTCAATAGCGGCTTGGCCAAAAGTCCTCTCACGGGCAGAAGTTTCCAAGTTTTCATATCCCCATCGGTGTGCAGGACAAAAAAGGAGAATCCAGCGTCAGTTGTGGGGTGGGTTCCACCCATACGCATCAAGCTGAGAAGGCCCATGATTTCTGAATCCCCATTTGGCGGGACCTTCCAGTCCTCCTGACTTTGCAGATTCAACCTCCACGTTTGCATGATTTATAAATGGGCTGTCTTTCAATGTCAACAAAATAAATGGCGGTCAGGTGTGATCCACGACTGAGGCAATCTTGGTCAGGATTCTCATTATTTTTGTCCTGTACACAGATTTTCAAAAATTGACTTGCAGAATCCTGAACTTTTCAAAAAACCGGAATTTCAGATGGCATTCTCCAATCCACCGAATGCGGTTCAGCCCATATGGCAACGGTTCACAGGAATGACCGCTTATTCATGAATAAAATCAAACCATTAAAAATTGTTCATAACTTTTTCCTTATTTTAAAATGGCTCACAAGGATTTTTGGGGTGGGTATAAAGAATAATTAATAAAATCAGATGGTTGATATTGTTCATAACTCAACAGGAAAGAAAAAGCAAAGCTGTCAAGGGATGACATGGACACATCCAGTATCTTTTGCAGGTCATAAGCAACGATTCTTTTTCCATTGAACGTCCACCGAATGCGGTTCACCGCACATGTCAACGGTTTACAGCGATCATCGTTTATTCCCCAATAAAATCAGATAATTAAAAATTGTTCATAACTTTTTTCAGTGTTTAAAGGGAGCTACAGGGGCCATTTTCAGTTTTGTGAATAAAATCAGGCTGTTGAAAATGTTCATAACTTTTTTGGGGATTTTTGTGAATATATTCAAACAAATCAGCAGGTTATGCGTATTCCCTTTAAAATCAAACGAACATGAATATTCCCTTTAAAATCAATAGGTTAAAAATTGCACAATCGTCGCAACTCAAGTGGATATTTTGAATGAAGTTGGATAGTTGAACCTTGAAATGGACTAGTTATGAACAATCGATTGTTCATAACTCAGGACTTATGAACATAAAATGAAACCCTGTTCATAACTCCATAGTTATGAACAATCGATTGTTCATAACTAGTCCCTTTTAAAGCTCAACTATCCGATTTTGTTCTATTTTTCTATAGGGGTAAGGACGATTGTGCAATTTTAACCCATTGATTTTAAAGGAAATAAAATCATCTCCTTGAAATCATTCATAAAGCTTGCAACTATCTGATTTTAAAGGTAAAACACATGGTATTGGCAAAAAAGTTATGAACAATGTCAACTATCCGATTTTATTTAGAAAATTCCTGAAGGCCATCTCAATCCCTTGTCAATAGGGGCCAAAGTTATGAACAATTTTTTTCGCTGGTTTTCCCTTTTAAATCAGGTTGTTAGGGCATATGATGTGCATAACGGCCTTGGGTGAATAAAGCACTATTTCCATTATAATCAACAGGTTAATGATAAATCAGCGGGTTTTTCAGACCCTTCCTTTATTATTGTTAAATCTTTTAAAGAGTAAGATAATAAATAAGAAAGAAAAGTTGACAACAAAAGATTTTTTTCTGATGTCAAAATCAAACCTTTTAAGTTCAGTTACAGTTGCCAACTGTCATGATGAAGATAATTACTGCCATTAAGCTGTGTAAGTACCTGGCCATAAATTTTTCCGCGCCTCTTCTTTGTGCCTTGCGCCTTTGTGTGAAACAAAATCCTGGAAAACTTTTGGCCAAGTACTTACAGGACAAAAAGTTGGGATGGCGAGAAACCCGGCTTTTTCTGACGGTTTGGGATATGCCCGTTCGGGAAAAAAGCCGGGTTTCTCGCCACAGGACAAAGAAACCCGGCTTTTCTGACGGTTTGGGATATGCCCGTTCGGGAAAAAAGCCGGGTTTCTTGCCACAGGACAAAAGGAACCCGGCTTTTTCTGGCGGTTTGGGAATCTGCCTGTTCGGGAAAAAACCCGGCTTTTTCTGGCGGTTTGGGAATCTGCCCGTTCGGGGAAAAAGCCGGGTTTCTTGGCACAGGACAAAAGAAACCCGGCTTTTTCTGGCGGTTTGGGAATCTGCCCGTTCGGGGAAAAAGCCGGGTTTCTTGGCACAGGACAAAAGAAACCCGGCTTTTTCTGACGGTTTGGGGATCTGCCCGTTCGGGAAAAAAGCCGGGTTTCTTGCCACCCACAATTGGTTTCTTTGGAATTGAGGGCGATCCTGCCCAGAATTCTCTTTTTTTATCCTGTACTCAGGGGAATGACAGCATTTTTTTTGTTGTGATTTGAGATTTTACACAGAAATCTCTTGTAACCCTCTTGCAAATGGGTTATATATGGCTATTAACATACTGGAAAAAACAATGCCGGCTTCCGCTCTCTGTCCAGTGAACTGGTAGCCGGTGATTACAGGGAGCTTTTTTATGGGAATACTTTCAGCATCTGTATCTATCACCCGCTACAAAGTGACGGGAAAACTTGAGGAACCAGTTCTTCAGACCATTGCAGACGGCCTCAGGAGGAATATGATCACTGACATAGACAATGAAGCTTCAGAAAAGGCGGTGGGATGGACATCTTTTGAGTATCCGTTCAACCCCAACTTTGAAGGGTCTTCCTTTGTCATGGGAGCGTACCTGATTTTTTCTCTGAGGATTGACAAAAAGGCCATCCCTCCCAAGATTGTCAAGAAGCATCATACCATAGAGATGGCAAAGCATCTTGCTGAAACTGGCCGGGATCGTCTGTCAAAAAATGAGAAGCGGGCCATAAGAGAGAAGGTTGTCAATGATCTCTGCCTGCGCATCCCCGCGACGCCGGCGGTCTGTGATCTGATATGGCATATGGAGGACGCCTCCCTCTGGTTCTTTTCAAATCAGAAGGCTGCCAATGAGGAGTTGGAGACGCTTTTTTCAAATTCATTTCAAGTGAACTTGGTCCGGTTGTTTCCATATGCCGTTGCTGATCTGATGCTCAATCTTTCCGAATCGGATCGTCAAATTTTGTCCAACCTTTCCCCTGCAAGATTTACGGAGTAATGTATGCTTGATGTTTCTGTTGCCTATAACCGTTATCGGTTCTTGGGCTATGAATTTTTGACTTGGGTGTGGTTTCTGATCGAAAAGAATCATGACAAATTGAAGGGATTTGACCGGGAACTTGTCTCCCTTGACATCGGAAACCGTATTGTTCTTGAAAACCGATTGAATGATGACCTTGTTGAGAGCATCACCATAAGAGGGGATGAGGCGGATCTGAAAGAGGGGATGCTGGCTTTGAGAAAAGGGGCTGTTGCCACCCAGCTGAATCTGATTTACAGAACCGGTTCTTATGAATGGCGCTTCTCCATCAAAGGTGAAAATTTCAGCATTGGAAATCTCAAATTCCCTGAAACCGCTCCCCTTGAATCAAAAGACGATGCGGAAGCAGGGGTCCTTGAGAGGATATATCTTTATGAAAAAGCGATCCTTTTTGTTGACACCATGTTCAAAAATTTTGTACAATTGCGAATTTCGGAAGAGTGGGACAAAGAGGTCGTTCCGCTTCTGAAACAATGGATACATGAGGTGTGATGCGTGACATGTGAGGCGTGACACGATGCTTTCCTTTATATGAAAGTTGCTGATCGCCAGTTGTCATGTCAGTTGAAACTTTCGTGTAGGGTTATGACTGCAGGACATGGTTGTTTGCCCTCGATCATCCAGTTTTTTTCCTGTCATTCCTGCGAAGGCAGGAATTCTGTCAACAAAGATGGATTCCTGCCTTCGCAGAAATGACAGCCTTGGGTGTCGGGCAAAAACTTGAGCATTGAGTTGCAGGTATCAGGGAAAGTGGCAATATTCGAAAATAAGCACTTGGCCATAAATTTTTCTGTGCCCACCTCAGCGTCCTCCCGGCCGGCTGGAGATTCAGGCGTTCCTCCACGGTGAAAAAAAACACAAAATCCGTTAGGACCAGTCACGTTTCACGCCTCACGTTTCACGCACCACGTTTCACGCACCACGTTTCACGCCTCACGTTTCACGCACCATGTTTCACGCCTCACGTTTCACGCACCACGTTTCACGCCTCACGTTTCACGCACCACGTTTCACGCACCACGTTTCACGCACCACGTTTCAATCATCAAAAAGGACTTACTCATGAAGTTCACCGTAAACAAAGGCAATATCCGCAATGTGCTGGCCAAGGTGCAGGGCCTGACCGGCCGCAAGACCAACCTTGCCATCACAGAGACGGCGCTGATAAAGGCCGGAGGTGCCGGCATCACTCTGATTGCAACTGATTTGGAGACCGGATTTGAGGGGGCATATCCTGCCGAGGTGGAATCCGAAGGCCTTATTGCCATCAACGCAAAAAAGCTGTATGAGATCGTCAGGGATTTTCCGAGTGACGAGATCATATTCAATGAAGTGGAGAGCCGTTGGATAGAGATCGGCAATGAACGCATTGAATATCACATAGTCAGCATGGACCCCGAGGATTTCCCGGACACCCCCCACATAGAGGAGGTGGAATTTTTTGACATGGAGGCCGCGGCCCTGAAACGAATGATAGAGAAGACCATCATCATCAGCGGTGCCGCGGATGACAAGCGGGCCCACATCAACGGCGTCTATTTTGAACGGATCATCAATGAGCATGAAAAGACCATCAAGATGGTCGCAACCGATGGGAGCCGACTGTCAGCCGTGGATTATGTTTATGACAAGGATGCCGATCTGCCCGACGGCCCTGGAATCATCATCCCGAAAAAAGGGCTCCATGAGGTGAGCAAGTTCCTCGGTTCCGAAGGCACGATTCAGATCGGCTTCAAGGACAACCATTTCATCATAAAAAAGGATGCCGAGACCATCATCATCCGCCTCCTTGAAGGGGACTTTCCCAAATACAACGACATCATCGTCAGGGATGACGGACACGCCATCAGGATGGACAGGCATCTGTTCCTGATGACATTGAGGCGGATGTCCATCCTCTCCTCTGAAAGTTACAAAGGCGTGCTGTTCAATTTCCAGCAGGGCAAGCTCCTCGTCACAGCCCAGAATCCCGACCTCGGCGAGTCCAAGGAGGAGGTCTCCATCACCTATGAGGGAGACCCCATTGAGGTGGCATTCAATCCAAAGTTCTTCATTGAGACCTTGGGAGTCATCGAGGATGACAATGTCACTTTGAACATCGTTGACGAACGCCGGCCCTGTCTCGTGGAAGGGGAGAATGACAACAGCTACGTCAGCGTCATCATGCCGATGAGAATATGAGGCTGGATACTGGATACTGGATACTGGATACTGGATACTGGATACT
>JAOZRQ010000244.1 GCA_029940115.1 Desulfobacterales bacterium | reverse complement strand
CAAAGGAACCCGGTACACAATCGGCCCCGGAGTCTGATCCCGGGATTGGAAGAATGAAATTCGGAAATTCGATTTGCCCGAACCATCTGTGTACAGGACAAAAAAAATGCCTGAGCCAAGAAACCCGGCTTTTTCTTGCGGTCGGGAGGTCGGTCAGCTTGGAAAAAAGCCGGGTTTCTCGCCTGTTTCCAACTTTTTGTCCTGTACATAGCCGAACCATATAGGGCGAAACTGGCAAGCCTTCTCCTGCAAAGCCTGGGTTCCTCTGAGGAAGGCCAACACGCCGATTCGGAAATCGAAGCCGCATGGAACGAGGAGCTTCTGAGGAAAATGAGAGAGATTGAGGCGGGAAGATCAGTCGGATATCCGGCAGAGGAGGTCTTTTCGGAAATAAGGAGATTGTATGAATGAAACCCGCAATTTTTCACAAGGCGGCCATGACGGAGTTGGCCGAGGCGACAGCTTGTATGATGAGAGGTGCAAAGGATTTTCAGGATTTGTGTTCAGCCGAAACCACAGGGATCCTTTTGTCAGAACTCGTTTAAAACAGAACCATGCAAAAGGGAGGAAACACACCATGAAACTCAAGGTCATTGTTCACGAAGCGGAGGAAGGGGGATTCTGGGCGGAAGTTCCCGCCATCCGTGGCTGTGCCACACAGGGGGAAACCTTTGAGGAACTGCTCGGAAACCTCTATGAGGCTGTCGAGGGATGTCTGTCCGTGGATCTCTCGTCATTGGAAACGGGTGAGAAGGATCGTGTCATGGAGATTGCCGTATGAAATCCGTAAGCGGTCAGAAATTCTGCAAGACACTTGAAAACAACGGCTGGAATCTGTTGCGGATTCATGGAAGTCACCATATTTACGGCAAAGCCGGCAGGGATGTGCGTCTGTCTGTGCCAGTTCACGGAAACAGACCGCTCCCGCCGGCTTGCCAAATCCGGCGGACCGGGCGGTTCGGATTTGTCAATCCGAACCGAGCGTGATGGGCAAGTTCGACGGGTTTCACCGAATACTTACCGTCTGATTTATGTAAACCCAATAAAATCAATCTATTAAGTTGAATTTTGGAAAGGTCAATGAGATTACAGAGCAAGAGAAAGGTTAAGGACAAGATTAAATTTGAACTGAACAATGAGGTGAACAATGGAAGACATCAGAGACATTGTAAGAGAGAAATACGGCCACATCGCAAAGACCAAGACATCCTGCTGCGGCCCTGCCCTCCCCTGTTGCGGGACAGACAAAGGGGCTTCAGATGTCAGCAAGGAAGTCGGGTATTCGGATGAGGAACTCCGTTCCGTGCCGAATGACGCGAATCTCGGCCTGGGATGCGGCAATCCCACCGCGCTCGCCGCGTTGCAGGCGGGCGAGGTGGTGGTTGACCTCGGTGCCGGCGGAGGCATGGACTGCTTTCTCGCGGCCAAGAAAGTGGGAGAGACCGGCAGGGTGATCGGCGTGGACATGACACCGGACATGGTCAGTCTTGCGCGGAAGAACGCGGCAAAGGTGGACGCGGGGAATGTGGAGTTCCGCTTGGGTGAGATTGAGAATCTGCCAGTCGCGGACAACACAGCGGACATCATCATATCAAACTGCGTGATCAATCTTTCGCCGGACAAGAAGCGGGTATTTGAGGAAGCCTGCCGGATACTCACGCCCGGCGGGCGGATGATGGTCTCCGACATTGTGTTGCTCAACCCGCTCCCGGATGAGATAAAGAAAAGCATTGACGCATATGTGGGATGCGTGGCCGGCGCGCTTCTGAAAGAGGACTATCTGGACGCGATCCGTTCAGTCGGATTTGAAAGTGTCTGCGTGATGGAGGAGCAGCAATTTTCAGTGGTCGGGAGTGATGATCCGTTCGTAAAGTCGCTGGCAGAGACCTTCAATCTGTCGGAGGAGCAATTGGAGGGGATCGCCTCCTCAATCGTCAGCGTCAAAGTGAACGCGGAAAAAGGGGCGATTCCCTATTGAACAGTGGATTCCTGCTTTCGCAGGAATGACGTTGAGGGTGGGAATGACAGTCGCAAGCCCCTGTCATTCCAGCGAACGCGGGAATCCACAGTTTTCTTGTTGAGGATCCACGAAAAAAATCCGTTTCATCCTCTGATCCGCTGTTATATATTTGTGAAAGCTCTAAATCCCTAAACATCAGGAGTCATCATGGGATTTAAGTTTAAAAAAGCTCACCCAGAATAAGAAAAAAGAGCCCAAGCCCAAGGAAAACAGGGGAGAGGTTCAGCCATGCGACTTCTCTCCCCATGGAGCCTTCTGCTTTCCGGACCTTTCGCAACATATCCTCAGCCAGCTTTTTGGGAACGCTCTCGTCACTCATCCGAAAATAGTGGCCGGCGGTAATGTCGGATATGCTTTTCAAGGTCTCCTCCATGAGCGCTGTGGTCAGGTATGCGCCCTCCTCATCTGCATAGTGATCCGAAACGGATGCCCCTCGTTCGCTTCTGATCGGAATCAGAACCGGCTTGGGGGTTCCGACACCCACTGCATGGACGATGATGCCTTTCTCCACGGCATCTCTGGCCGATTCATAAAGGGAGGACCGGTCCGGTTCAACATCTTCGCCGTCGGAAAGCATGACCATGAACCTTGCCCCTTTGCCCCGTGATGTTTCCAGCATCCCAAGCCCGGTTCGGAGGGCTTCTCCCAGATCGCTTCCCCCGCGGGTGACATCTGCGTCGTTGAGATGCGTCAGCACATATCGGCAATAGCCATGATCTGCGGTAAGGGGCACAATCTCAATCCCCTTGCCGGCAAAGATGAACACGCCGACTTTTTGGCCCGGCAATTGGGACAGGAGCTCACGCGCGAAATGCCGCGCCCGGTTCAGGCGGTTCAGAGGGCTGAAAACAGATCTTCCCATGACCGGAAACGCGGCATCTTCCGCAAGCATCGACTTTGACACATCAATGCCGATGACGAATTCAATTTCGGTTCTGCTGGGGCAGTTCCGCTCATATTGGATCTCGGGGCCGCAGAGGGAGAGGGTCAGCGAGGCCATCGCCAAGCATACGCAGGATAGGCTCAAGAGAGAGGGGAGGAGAGGTCTCCGCTCCCCGGAGAAGATCATGAGCCATCGGTTGGATGATTGCCACGCCCGCATTGAGAGAAGCAGGAGAAAGGGAATGACGAGCAGACATCCAAGATAATGCGGGGCCTCAAGACGCATCTATTTTCTGACCTTTCTCTCCAGAGGCTCGCCAGGGGCATACCCGCCCTTTTCCGGGATGATCGCCTCCAAGTTCTCCCTGAGCTTCAGACGCTGTTCCGCGTCGGTTTGGGTGAATGTGATCTTTTTCATATACTGCTCCCCATGAAGGATTTCCAGATTCCATCTCGGAATCTGCTTTTCAAAGGCCGCGGCACCGGATTGATCCACCTGCTCAACTGCCGTCTTGAAATCGGATATGGCTTGTCTCATCATTCCTGCGGCCTTCTTTGGGTTCCGCTCCCATTCCGACGTGACAAAGGCCATCACCAGCCGGATGGCCCCTCTGATGGTGTAAGCCCGCCAAATCATGTCGGCATCCGGTTTTGAGACTTCCCAACCTTCTGGAATGTCGGAGGGCTGATCCGTTGCCCCCGATTCACCATAGATAAGCAACGCTCCACACCGGTCATTCATCTCATCAAGATGCGTTTTCAGGTTGTCAAGAAGCCCCGGAATATCCTTTTTCAGCATCTGGCTCGATTGGGCCGCCCGAATCTGATGCAGGCGTTCAAGTGCCATGGACCACTGCCGAGTCAGAATTCTCAACTGAATCTCGGGCAGCTGGGGGCGTGTCTTTTTGTAGCGATTGACCGCCTCATGCTGATCCGTCAGACTGTCCGCCAATTGAACCTCCCGCTGTAACGCGTTGTTCCGGAGTTCGGCAGCACGGTGGGTCTGATACGCCAGAATCCCCCTGACGCCCAAAGCAACGAAGATGATGGCAACGGCCAAAGGGAAATAGAAGCGGATGATGTTTTTTGTGATTGTCACGATTAACTCCCTGTCATTTCAAGGGCCTTGATCTTCGTTTCGGCCAATTGGACAATTTGCTCTTGCTCCTGCTCTTAATCTGTTTTTGTTGCGATCAGGATTAAGATCAAGATCAAGAGAGTGAAAGAAAAAGTGGCCGAAACGAAGATCACGGCCCATTTCAACATACCCTCTTTTTTCGGCAATCTTTATATAAAAAAGGGAATGACAGATGGCGAGAGCTTCATATCTTTCTGAACCAGGGCGTCACTTTCAAAAAAGAACAGGCCATCAGAAGCCCCATTGCCACCCAAGTGAACATGGGCCGCGTCTCTCGCTTCCGCTCCGATATTCTGACGAGCAGCCGGTTTTTCTCCATCTCATGGATCGCCTCATAAACCGCTTTCATTTTTTCAGGGCCGAATCTGTCAGGCATGAGGAATATCCGCCCCACCGTTTTACCCTCCTCTGAATCCTCCATCGCGGCTTTGACTTGGGCATTGACCCCGCCGCCCACCACGATGAGATAGAGTCTGACCCCCAGACGCTTGAGCAGTTCCACGACATTGATGAAATTCGGCAACCCATTCCGAACATCCGCATCGCCCAGGTTTGCCTCAATCCGTCCGTCCGTGAAGAGCACCACAGCCATGCCCTGACCGAATGCCGCTCGCCTCAGTTTTTCAGGAAGATGAACGCGTCTGAGGGTCTCTCCGAGAAGAGCGTGGCGAAAGTCCCTGAGTTCCTCAAAGGAGGGCTGATGATCTTCCGGAAGCAGCATGAAGAACCCACAAAGGGCCAGCCATACCGCGTAGGAGGCATTGGTCGCACCGCCCGCGGCCAGTTCCCGGAACAGAATGGAGTCGGACTGCCTGCTCAACAATTGAAGCTTCTCCTTCAGAATCTTCTTGTCAAACGTGGGCGGAGAGACCAGTTTGGCATAACTGGAAAACGCCACCAACCCGATCAGGTCATCTTCATGCCGCATTTTGACAAAGGCATTTGAACCTTCAAGCGCGATATCGCCCAATGTGAGATCTCCATCCTCACTCCCGGGCCGGTTCATGGACCCTGACATGTCCTGGACGATCATGATCCATCTCGATTCAAGATGGGTGGTTTCAAAAAAGGATGAATACCGGATATTTGCCAGCGCAAGAATCAAGCAGACCATGGCCATCGCACTCAGAAAATCAAGGCCGTGCTTTTTGACAAAACCGGGTTCAAGTTCTCCAACAATAAGCGATACCGCTGAGAATCCGGTTTTCGGGAAGCGTCCGCGCTTCAGACGGATGACCGCGGGGATACAGATGAGGAGGAGCAGGGTGTATGGGTATTGAATACCTTTGTACATTTTATGGAAAAGCATGTCATTTTATAGGATAACCTTCTGCCACATTATTGAAGAATTCGAGTTCCATAGGATTCAAATCAGATATAATAACTACAAGGATGGCTTATAAGAAAAGAGACCGACCAGCCCTTCTTATAAACCATCCATGTAGTTATCACCAGGCGGATCCCCTTCTTATAAACCATCCATGTAGTTATCACCGGCAAAGGATTTCCAGCATATCCCCCCTGAACGCCTCAAGCTCCGGATAAACATCCATCTCAAGGGAGGCCGCGTCGTCAATCCTTTTCAACAAATCGCATACATCGGACGCGACGCTCTCCGGCAAAGCCTCTCGGACGGATTCAAAGAAGACCATGCCGCTTCCGTTGATCTGATAGGGGGTGATCTGACATGCCTCAAGAAGATGTCCCCGGAAAATCCTGCCTGCGTCTGCCATATACAGCCAGTGAGGGCCGGTGGGCCCTTCCCTTAAAAATGCGCTCAGACGTTCCGCTGATGCGTCTCCCCGCTTCTCCATCCGTGATGCCTCTTCTCTCCTTTTCCTGGCCCGGAAATTCCTGACAAATCGGATCATGCAAAAGAAAGATATCAGAAAAGAGAGACAGGAGAGGGCGAGACAGACATGCGACCGGTTATGACAAGAGGGGGCCTGATGCTCCAAGGTCATATCCTTCGCGGGTATCATCAGCTTGTTTTCCTCGCCTTCCGGGATAATTGAGGAGACCTTGAAGGCTATAGGTCGGGTTTCGACGGTTCTCACCGCGTCCCCCGAGCATTCGGAACAGGCATATGTCACCTTGACCGGGGGAATCATAAATTGGCCCGGGGCATAAAATGCGATGTGTCCGGTAATCCTTATGGGGCTTTCGGAGGTGATCATGACATGATCATAAGGATTGAATACTGCTTCAAAGAGCGTTTTCTGAATGCCAGCGGGTTTCAGACGGATATCGGCAAAGGAACCCGGATCAATGCGGATACGGTCTGAGAAGCTGATGTTCAATGAGAAGGGGATATGATCTCCGATAGTGGCACCGTGGATCCTCAAGGTGAGTGCCACATCAATCTGTGGCTTCAATTCGGCGAGGTAAGGCGTTGCGCTTACCGTGTGAATATCCTCTGCAAGCAGGTTTACTGCGTTGAAAAAGGGGGTTTGAAGGATATGGACGCGATAGATGTTCTCCTGTTCATCCCATGAGATATCCGCCTGGTCCATGAGACGATCTTTCATCTCCTCGCTGACGCCGGTTTTCCACTCCATTTCAAATGCGTTGAAAAACGCATACGTCTTACCGCCCATTCTGAGGGTCGGATGCGTATAAGCGACGCATTCGTTCTGATTGATCTCCACAATCACATCTTGCAACGCATGATCTTTCAGCCCGTCCCCAAGCTTGAAAAAAGACGCATCCACTGCAATATCCGGGTCATGAAACGACTCGGCAATATCGTCGCGGCGATTCACGATCTCCTCGCCAGCTTTCGGATCAGAGCGAAACACAACCGTAATCCACTTCGGATCAATATCCGGCTTCTTCTTTGACATGGATGAATCATGGAACCAGATATCATCCGGTTCAAAGGGAGCCGGCGGTATCTTGTCCTGGTCTCCGACGCCGAATCTTGTGACCGCATCTGCCAAAGAGAGGGGAATGCACAGCGGGAGAAACAAAGCGAACAGGGCGAACAGATGTTTTTTTAATCTGTCAAAGTGCAACTTTGACACTCCTTAAGACGGATGATCAATCCAATTCTCCACCTGCTGAGGAGGTAGCAGATCAGAAAAATCCCGTTCATTGCGGGTAACAAGAATGAAGTGGCAGCTTAACGTCATTGCCGCTATCATCATGTCCGCATGACGTTTTTTGCGGGGCTTTCTCCGCAAGCACAACAATTTCTTTGATGCTCCCTCATCAAAGGGAATGATTTTGAATCTGCGTAAGATTTTATGGGTTTCAGCCAACTTCCCATGGGGAAGTATCGCCTGTTCGGGTTTCGCTTTGGGCACAGCATCAACCTTTCGCAATCTCCCGCGCCACGCCTCAGCAACGACCACGGAAGGCAGGAAAATTTCATCCCAGGAAACACGCTCAATATGTTGACGAAGAATGGCGTGATCAGGGTTGTATCCGAACAGCGTGAGAATGTTGGTATCCCAGAAATAGCCTCCTTTCATTCTGTCCTACCTCCCATCCAATCTCTGCCCCGCTCTTGTTCAATTTCAAGCCATGTGGGATCATCCTGAAATATGCCCATAAGCTCCCAAGGTGTAGCTTCTCTCCTCCCGGAAAGTTCCGGCGGAATGACAGAGGGCAGATCCCGCCATGCCTGTTCGATTCGTCTGAAACACGGATCAAACACCTCCCTCAAAGCCGCTTTATGATTTTCGATATGGCGGTGAAAATCTTCCCCCTCGCTCGCCGACTTCAAACCTTTGAGCCGGAAATGTTGCGGCGGAGAGTCGTCAGGGGGGAAATGAGGGATTCCGACGGTCAGGTCATGCACGATGTTCGCTATCTCTGTCAGATCCGTCTCGTCTTCAGCCGCGTTCATCCGCTTGGCCAGACGGTTCATCACTTCAAGCAGACCTGAATCCCAGCCGGGTTCCAATCGAGCCATTATCGTGTCCGCGTTGTCCGCAAAATGTCGCAGAACAGATTTTGTTTTCTCCATGATCATATCCAGAGTCATCTCCCCCGCGTTCTCACTACACGCGGCTACGCCTTCGGCTTTGCCCAGGACAGGTTCTGACGGCAACTGGCTGACATACCGTTCCAATGCTTGGGTGATGAATTGCTCGGGGGTTCGCCCCGCCTCACCGGCAAGCTCAACGATTTGCCGGGCCAATGTCTGATTTGTCAGATGAATGTTCATGGTCTATTCTCCTCAGTTAATACCCTAACAGGGGGAGTACTTTGATTGGATTGTAAAAATACCTTTGTACATCTATTGTGATCGCCATATGACTTGATACTGAAGATAGTCAGATTTAACCAGGATTCAGCGTGAGATTCATCCTGTTTTTAGTATCAGGTCATATGTAGGCCGTCTAAATCAGCCAATTTCACTTGGCCGCCTCTTGGCCCGCCTTGTTTTCCCCAAATCCTGTCGGGACAGGCGTTTGGGGCGACATTGCCGAGTCCGGGAGTCAGGCAGGAAGCATGGCTGAAAACTGGCGTTTTTAGATGCCCTAGGTCATATGGTTATCGCAATAATTGTCCCTGATTATAACGGATTTAGGGGAAGCCCGTGAACGTGCCCGTGAACGTGCATGTGCCCGTGAACGAGCACGTTCACGAGCACGGACCGAACGCGGCCTCCCCGAAAAGCGTTATAATCAGAATTGTCCGATTGAATCACAAGCCAGACAGTTTGTCAAGGATTTCTCAGATTTCTCAGTTGAACCGGATGACCGGGCGTATCCGTCAGTTGAGGGAAGCAAATGTCAAAGTGCAACTTTGACACTCCTTAGAAACGCGTTGATTTTCGAGGGAAAGTCATCCTCTGGGGTAAGGGTCAGGAGTTCAATCCCTGCCCTGTTCAACTGGTTTCTGATGTGTTCAGCATGTGCTTTCATTTTCTGGTTATATGTCTGCCACCTGCTTAGATCAAGCAGAACCTGTTGCCCGCTTTCATAATCGTAAAGCCATATCAGCCCGTTTGAACCTTCCGGCAGAGCCATCTCAGACGCCTCGGCCACGCGAAATGCGATAATTTTGTGTCTTTCCTGCTCATGAGAGGCTTGCCGAAAATGATAATCCAATTCAAAGTCGTACATGAAATCTGACAGAATGAACGTCAGACTTTCCGGCACGTCATGGACAAGCCTTGCCAGAGGAGAGTTCAGCTCCGTCTTGTTGCAGCTTGTCGGCTCTGCCTGAACAATGGCCCTTAATATCTTCCGGAAATGGGGCCATCCGGTCTGGGGCGGCATGTAGCGGGTGACTTTGTCCGCAAACATGATCAGCCCAGATGCGTTGTTCCCCGCGGCCGCAGTATAGGCGAGCGAAACCGCGATGTTTGCCTGAAGCAGTTCTTTTCTCCCGAAAGATACGGAATTGCTGATGTCGTAGAGAATCATCAGATTGAGACAACTGTCGGCCAGATATTCCCTGACATAATACTTGCCGGTCCTTGCGACGGCTTTCCAATCTATCGCCTTGAACGGATCCGAAGCAACGAATTCTCTCAATGCCCAAAATTCATACCCCGAACCTTTGAACACGCTTTCCCAGTCACCCGGAAAAACAGCGCTCACCCGATGGCTGGCAAATATATCCAACAGCTCCCCCTTGGAAAGCAACCGTTTCATCCTTCATCCTTCACCAACGACCTGATTTCTTATAGCCTTCAAGAAAAAGATTGTCCGGAGTGCCAAACTTGCAGTTTGGCGGAGGCCCCAACACGGAGTGCCAAACTTGC
>JAOZRQ010000243.1 GCA_029940115.1 Desulfobacterales bacterium | reverse complement strand
TTCGGCGTGAGACTTCGGCGTGAGCTCAGTCGAACGCTCAGACTTCGGCGAGCTCTGTCGAGTCGTCGAACGCTTCCGCTTTCAGCCCCGGAATTGATTCCGGGGCTTCAAAGGAGAAAACTCATGGGCAGAATCGTTCAAAAAGCAAGATTGCAAAATGTGGGAGACTTGTGTGGAGTTCAGGAGGGGTATACCCTTAACCTTAACCCTTAACCCTGATCGTCCATTTTCCCCGCGATTGCCCTGCCGAGCTCCTGCACGTCGGTCTCATCCGCATTCACGTCTTTGATGATGGCCCCGTCAAAGAAGACCGGAACCCGGTCCGAGACCATCAGTATCTCATCCAGTTCCGAGGAGGAGAAGACGATGCTGGTGTTCCGCTCGCAGTACTTCCGGAGATGCTTCCAGACCCAGTGGGCCGACTCCAGATCAAGGCCCCGGGTGGGGTTTTCAAGGAGAAGCAGCACCGGATCCTCGGAGAGAAGCGAAAGGAGAAGCCGTTGCTGATTCCCTCCGGACAGGGACTCTACCAGAGATTCGGGGGTGCCTTTGATGCGAAATCGCTCAATCCGTTCCTCTGCCTTGCGGCGGGCGTCGGCCCATTTCACCAGAAATCCAGAAGCGCGAGATGCTCAGTGATGGTCAAGCCCGGCACCAGGCCCTCTTCCATGCGGGATCCCGGGAGGAAGCTGACCCCGACATGCTTGAACCAGTGATGCGTTTTCCCGCTCATCTTCATTCCCTGAACACGCACCTCGCCTTCAGACGGGGATGCCAATCCGGCGGCAATGCGGAGAAAGACCTCCTGCCCGCTCCCTTCAAGGCCGGCCAGTCCCACCACCTCTCCTTGGCGGATGACGATGTTGCAGTCTCTCAGGCCGGTACGCCCCCCGGACGCGGAGACGCCCCGCATCATCAGGACATCCTCCCCAGTAAACAGACAGGCGCAGGAGGGAGGGACCGGGGCCTCCCCGAACATCATCTCCATCAGCCCGTCTGTGTCAAAGGGCGCGTCCATCTCACCGGAAACCCTTCCCTGACGCAGTACCGTCACCCGGTCACAGCGCCTCCACATCCTCCAATTTGTGAGACCAGGATGACGCTTTCCCCTTCCACCGCGAGTTTCCGCAGGGCTTGGAAGAGGGTCTCCTTTTGCAGACTGGATATCCCGGTGGTCGGTTCGTCCAAGATCAGCGTCCGTATGCCCATGGCCAGAAGCCTGAGAATCTCCAATTGCTGTCTCTCACCGATGGTCAGGGACTTCACAAGCGCGTCCGGCTCCAAGGTGAAATTGAACTGGCGGATCAAAGCTGCAAGCTGTAAGCTGTAAGCTGCAATAGGCGTTTTTTCGAACATGGAACTTGCAGCTTTCAGTTTGGCTTTCAGCTTGGAGCTTCCAGCTTTGAGCTTAGAGCCTATAGCTTCCAGCTTTGAGCTTCCAGCTTCCAGCTTTGAGCTTCCAGCTTCCAGCTCAGAGCTTCTCTGTCCCAACATGAAGTTCTCCAGTACCGAGAGAAGGGGGAAATCGAGCGGGTCCTGATACAGCATCCCGATCCCCATTTCGGATGCCTCGGCAGGGGTACGGTAATCCGCGGGAGAGCCGTCCAACAGGATTGCTCCGCTGGTCTTCCGGGTGTAGCCAGAGAGAATTTTCATCAACGTGCTTTTGCCGGCCCCATTCTCACCGAGAATGCCGTGAATGCTCCCCGGATCCACAGTCAGGGCCACGCCGTTGTTGGCCTTGACCGAACCGTAACGTTTATGGATATTTTGAAGGTCTATTCGCATTGTCGGTTGTTGTCATTTTGATGTTTCATTGTGACCGCTGAAACCCGAACGCCCACGCATCACGCATCACGTCCCACGCATCACGCGTCACGTCCCACGCATCACTTCGCGCCACTCTGCCCCGCCATCCCCTTCAACAGCTGTTTCATGTACCATATCTGCTTATCGGTGGCGGTCTCCCCGTCTTTGAGAAACACGCTCCCATCTTGGTAATACAGGGGACCTTCGAACAATCCCCCCTTTTTTGCGCCAAGGTCCTTTGTAAAGGTGTCCAGCGTCTTTTTGGCTGACGCTGACAGGGCCGGACCCTGGAAAAAGCCGATGGTGCTGGTGTCAGGGTCGTTGATGTTTTTCCAATCCGGGCCGAGCCAGAGCCACTCCGATTTCCAGATTCCGGCCATGGATGCCTTGGCCAGCCTGACATATCCAGGCCCCCAGTTGAAATAGGGAACCCCGAGGCAGACCTCATCGGCCCCTTCACAGGCCCCTTCATAATCATAGGGGATGGCCCAAACTTTTTTGCCTTCCTGACGTTTCTGCTTGGCCACCGTGACGCTTTCTGTGGTGTCAATTCCGGAGACGATCACATCATATCCGGTGTTGAGGAAATTCTGGGCCACCTGGGTGGGATCTGCTGTGACGCCCGGAATGTTGAACCAGAACCCGATCCAAGTCACTTGGAACTTCAGGTCTTCCGGGCTCTTTTTCAGGAGATTCACCCACGCGTACTTCGCGCCAAGATAGCAGGACGCGGCCAGCCGGCGAGTCTCCTCGTTGACCAAGGGGCCGAGGTACCCGATCTTGCCGGTTTGGGTGGTCAGTGCCGCGGCAACGCCCGCGATCATCTTCCCGTATTCCATGCGGCCGAAGATATTGACCAGATTCTTCGGGGCCTTCCCGGTCAGGACATCGTCTCCCGAACAATGCACAAAATGGATATCCGGATGCATGGCCGCGGCCTCCCGGGTCCCGTCCTTCATGTCATCCGAGTTGGCAATGATCAGCTTGGCCCCTTTTTCGACCATGTCATCCACCAGTTGGGGGACGGTGACACCGGGCCGGTCTGAGGGGTTCACCTTGTCAATGTAGATCATCTTTGTTCCGGGAACCGTCTTTTCAACATACTTCCCGCCATCATAATGGGCTTGACTGTAGCCATGATCATTGTACGGGCCCACCAGAAGCAGTCCAAAGATGAAAGGGTTGTCCGCGGCCTTCCCGGGAATTGCAGAGAAGATAGACAAGACAAAGCAGAACATCCCTGCAACCCATACCAGTTTTTTGAACATAACGCGCCCTCCTTGATTTGAGATTGTCAATCAGTTGACATAATACATATGAAAATGGATGTCAAGGAAGAAAAAAATGGGGATTGGCTGAAAGGTTTGTCCGATGGGAGCTGGCTTTGTTCATAATGTGGATTTTGCAGTCTTCATACATGCAGGCATCAAAAACTTATGGCCAGATTGCTTAGGTCAACCGGGATCCCCGTCAAAAATGGCCATACGCCACTCCGCGCCTTCCTGTCAGATGAGTGCCGATGAGATGGAACCCCGGTCAGAGGGGATTTCATGCCGCGCAAGGGTTTGCTTGTCATGCCGGCCAAACACTTTTCACATATCTCTTTCGCACGGTTGGCTACCTTTATAACAGCTTCCGGAGAATTCCAATCTCAAAATTCTGATACTTGAACCTGAACTTTTGGTTCACGGCGGGTTCAAGTTTAAGTTGACGTTCAAGTTATATCCCGCTTGGCAATCGCATTCGCGTGAGAGGGAAACCCTTCATACTCAGCGAATTTTCTGGCGGTCTCCTTGATTTGGTCATATCCTTGTTTGGTCATGTAGCCGATGGAGGAGCGTTTGAGAAAGTCATGGACCGTCACGCAGGAGAAGGTCTTCGCAAATCCGCCGGTGGGCAGGATCGCATTGACGCCCAATGAGTAGTTTCCGAGGGTGATCGGGGTGTATTGCCCCAACAGGATCTCCCCCGCGTTTCTGATCTTCGGCAACACTGCCATCGGTTCATCCACAAGCACTTCCAGATGTTCGGGGGCAAAGTCGTTCACAAAGCGGACCGACGCTTCCAGATCAGGTGTCAGGACGATTCCGCCGTAGTTGGTCAGAACGGCTTGGCAGAAGTTCTTCCGCTCCTCTCGCAGATCGTTCACCAATTCCGGCAAGATGGCTTCTGCTTGGGTGGCCAGTTCACGGGAATGGGTCACGAGCAACGCGGTGGAATCAGGTCCGTGCTCCGCCTCGATCAGCAGATCAAGAGCGGCTATTCGGGGATCGGCGGTTTCGTCGCACAGAATGATTGACTCACTCGGCCCCGCGGGGGTGCCCACATCAATTCTCCCATACAGCAGCCGTTTTGCCGCGGAAACATAAGCATTCCCTGGCCCCAGAACCTTATCCATCTTGGGCACGCTCTCCGTTCCAAAGGCCATTGCGGCGATGGCCTGGGAACCGCCGACTTTGAAAACATCCTTGATGCCGCAGAGTTCCGCGGTGAAAAGGGACGCGTCATCCACCGTCCCCTCGGGTGTCGGAGGCGTACAGACAATCACATTCGGAACCTGCGCGATGTTCGCCGGGATGCAGAGCATCAGCATCACAGAGGGAAACGATCCCTTTCCCCGGGGAACATAGATGCCGACCGATGTGATCGGCGTGATCTTCTCACCCGCCATGATCCCCTCATCTATCTCCGTGAACCACATCTCCACCGGCATCTGGGCTTGGTGGAATTTTCGGATGTTTCTGGCAGAGGTCTCAATCACCGCCTTGACCGACGGTTCAAGACTTTCCCTTGCCTTGTCAAATTCCGCGTCCGTCACCTTCAGATCCGAAGGGGCCAGCGTCACCTTGTCAAACTTCTGGCAATATTCAATGATCGCCTGATCCCCTTTTTCACAGACATCCTCGATGACCGGGCGGACGACCTCCTGAAAGCTCTCAATATCCAATTCCGAGCGTCTGAGGATATTGGATATGTCTTCCTTTGACAGTTTCTCCAACTCGTAAAAATTGATTTTCATAATGATTCCTGAGAGTCAGCAAATTATGAAAGTGGATATATATCACTCAATCATCAAGTTTTGCTGATTATGACGGATTTGGGGGAGGCCGTGCCCCATTGCGGGTGACGGCAACCTGATCGAATATCGGGAATCCCGGCTGGGCCATGACCAATGGGTTCCCCAGGTCCCAGAAAAGCCCGTAGGATGATGTCAATCACCTGATCCGATCCGTTTGTCACGATCAGATGGTCTTCGCCAACGCCGACATGCTGACTCGCAAAGCGAGCTTTGCACTCCGCCAACGCCGACATGCTGACTCGCAAAGCGAGCTTTGCACTCCGGATTGATCTGGGTTGACTCGCAAAGCGAGCTTTGCACTCCGCCAACGCCGACATGCTGACTCGCAAAGCGAGCTTTACACTCCGGGGTTAGGTGGCCAAGAATGCTTTGTAAACTTTGATGAAGCGTTCGGTCTGTTTGAATGTGCCGACATTCATCCGGAACATATGCCGAATCAGGGGGGCGATCATCGGGCGTACCAAGATGCCGTGATCTTTCAGATACCGGACGGCTCCGTCCCGGTCTTCGGGCTGGACCAGCATGAAATGGGCGGCCCCGGGATGGTATCGGACGCGATTCTCCTGAAAAAAGCGTTCCAGACACGGCTTTGAACGGGTCATCACTTCTTGGATGTATGCGTTCCAGACATCAGGGAAATCCATCTGTGCGGTAGCGACCGCTGTCGCGCAGTTGTTCACATCAAACGGCCCTCTGATCTTGTAGAACTGCGAGATGACATCTGGATGGGCGATGATGTGTCCGAGCCTCAGCCCCGCCATGGCAAAGGCTTTGGAGAATGTCCGGGTGATGATCAGGTTCGGATGGGATTTCAGAAAATCGAGCGCGGTGACGCGGGTATATTCAAAATAGGCCTCATCCACCAAAACCGGAATGTTGGGATGGTCATCCGCTATCTGTCGGATTTGAGACATCGGGACAGCGATGCCGGTCGGGTTGTCCGGATTGATGACCACAATGAGGGCCGTCTCCGGTGTGATCGCCTTGACAAATTCATCATAGGGAAACCCTGACAATTCCTGATCATAGGGCACACCGCAGACCTTCGCGGGGATGGTGCCGGCAACCTGATCGAATATCGGGAACCCCGGCTGGGCCATGACCATGGGTTCCCCAGGTCCCAGAAAGGCCCGTAGGATGATCTCAATCGCCTGATCCGATCCGTTTGTCACGATCAGGTGGTCTTCGCCAACGCCGACATGCTGACTCAGCTTTGAGAGAAATCCCCCGTACTCCGGGTACATCTGAATCCGGTTCTCATCAATATGCGCCTTGAGCGCGGCGATGACATGCGCCGGCGGATCCTGGGTGTTCTCATTCAGGTCTAGGCGCAGATACCCCTTTCTGTCCATGTTTGACCATGGGGGAGAATAGGGGGACATGGCTGCTATGTTCGGTCTGACTTGTATCATTCCTGTTCCTTTTCAAATTTCAGTTTTTTGTAGTCATTCATTGCAGACAGGTATCCCAGCCGTTCCCTGATGCCCACGTCTCCGACGGTGCTGTGCTGACCAACTGAAAAGCAGGACGTGACCCTCATAATGTCTTGTGTGGGGCTTCTCTGATTGGTGTGGAACCTTTGAGTACATCAGTTAGAACTTCTCATTCCCGAACAATCCGCCGTATCTTCGCCCCGAGATGATTCAGTCGCTGGTCAATCATATGATGTCCCCTGTCAATCTGATACACATTGGTCAGCGTCGTCCTCCCTTCTGCGGCCAGTCCGGCCAACAACAAGGCGAGCCCTGCGCGAATGTCATGCGCGTTTACCCCGGTGCCCTTCAAGTTCGCAGTTCCGTTGACCACGGACAACTCGCTGTTGACGACATTGATATTCGCGCCCATCCTGTTCAGCTCCTCAGCCTGACTGAATCGGCCTTCAAATATCCTCTCCCTGACATAGCTTGTGCCGTCTGCGAGACAAGCGAGCACCATGACGCCCGGCTGAAAATCGGTTGCCAAACCGGGGTAGGGGCAGGTGATGAGGTTGATCGGCTTCAGGGAATCGTTTCCCCTCACATGCAGCAGGGAGCCTTCTTGGACGATTTCGATGCCCATCTGCTCAAGTTTCTCCTTCAGCAACAGAAGATGGCTCAATTCGGATCTGACCAAGGTGATGTTGCCACCGGTGATGCCCGCAGCCATGATGAAGGCACCGGTGTCGAGTCGGTCCGGCATGGGGGTGTAATCAACAGAATGCAGGCTGTCAACCCCTATGATGCGGAGTCTGCCGGTTCCGAGCCCTTCGATTCTCGCCCCCATTTTGTTGAGAAAGTTTCCGAAATCAACCACTTCCGGGTCACAAGCCGTATTTTCAATGATTGTCTCCCCTTGGGACAGACAGGCCGCCATCATCAGGTTTTCGGTCCCGGTATGGCTGGGAAAATCGAGATAAAGCTCGGTGCCGGCCAATCTCTCTGCCCGGAGTTCAAAGCCCTCCGCATCGCTGACCCATGCTCCCAATCGTGCAAACCCGCGATAGTGATAATCCAATTTGCGATTGCCGATGGGACACCCGCCCACGCTCGGGAGCCTCATGTGTCCCATCCTGAGCAACAGCGGAGGGATGAAGAGGATGGAAGCCCGCAGCAACCCGGTGAGTTCGGCGGGCAACAGGGAGTTGGACAACTCGGAAGCATTTATGGCGACCGTCTGCTCCTCCTCATAAAATCGGACATCCGCGCCGACGCTTCTGGCGATTTCAAGGGCCACCCGGATATCGTTGAGCGGGGGGACATTTCTGATGACGGTGTAACCATCCTTTGGGATGAGGGCGGCGGCGATCATCGGCAATATGGCATTTTTGGAGCCTTGGATGAAGACACTTCCGCTCAGTTCATGTCCGCCCTCAATCTCAAAATCGTAGTTTTTGATTTTCACAGATGTTCTTTCCTTCAATAAGCTGTAAGCTGTAAGCTGTAAGCTGTAAAGCTGTAAGGATTGGAATTTGCAGCTTATAGATGATATGGTCAGGTTTACATGGTTTGGCAACCTGTCAGAAACCGGGTTCTTTGCAGAACGCGAATGTTCAAGTATCAATCATCAATCTACGGATTAAGACGGTATGCCTTGCTGACCGATGCATTTTCAATACAGGTCCTCATTCTGTCAAGAAGTTGAATGACCTGTCTGTGCAGTTCCAGATATGTTTTCCCATCCACAAAAGTATTCTCTCCGTGAACGATTTCGTTACGCGTCTTTATCAGACTTCCGCTGATGAAAATTTCCTTCCCCATCCAGAAGGCATCATATTCGATGCCGATTGTGGAAAACACGGATTTCAGAACATCGGGTTTGAGATTTGACTCGGTGTCAATGACATGGTCTCTCGGAATCCTTGCACGTTTGTCCCAATTTTCTCGCAGATGGTCAATCAGCTTTTCGTGAACAGATATTTTATGCGTCTCAGATGCCGCCTTGAAATGATCCCGACATGCGAGTGCCACAAAATTGCCTCTCAACTCGCTGAGACTCAATCTCCGATATGAGACAAAATTGAGATAAAATTCGGCAACCTCCTTGGTGAAGCCCTCCCAGTGGGCGTATAAGACAGGGACTGCCGATCTGCGCAACGCCGCTTTTTCATGTTCAGGTTGCCGTCTTTCGATGAGAGACCTGAGGCTTGCCAATTCTCTTTTTCTCCAAGACAGGGCATGAGTGATGGCATCTCTCAATTCAATGGTGCTTCTGATCTTCATGTTGAGAACAACCTGCGTCCGAGCCTCACAGTCACAGGTATCCTGCTTGCCGCCGAGGCACGGGAACCGGAGTGGTTCAGAAATGCCTGGTTCTGCCAAAGCGTCTCATGAACATCCCTTATTTTTTCGGATGTCACACTGAAGTCAGGCTTCAGACAGTGATGCCCGATCCCGGTCGCGATCACCTCAAAGAGGGACACCAAGGGCGGCCCCAAGGCACGTCTTTTGACAGGGTCAAACTTTTTGAAGACATCCTCCCCCAAGGTTCCCGCGAGAAGACCGAAGGTCTTTTGAAAGGCCTCCTTTTCCCGCATCATGTCATACGTCTCCGCCTGGGCCATTGCCATGATCTCCTCATCCAAAAATTTGCTCAACTCTCTTATCCTGTTCAGCGCCTTCTCGCTGGCACATCTCAGGACAAGGAACCTTGCCAACAATTCAAGGTCAAACTGCTCCCCAGTCCTACGCTCTGTCAGGGGAAGGCAGATCCGAAAATTCTCGTCCTTGGACAATTCGCACATCCAGTTGAAAAACTCGGGATTCCTCATTATGACAAGACAATTTCTGACTTCCTGGGGTTCGGCAAAGGTTCCGCCGGTGTTGAGACGTCGGAACAGTTCATACTTGGCATGAGGGTCACTGGTGTTCAGGACAATGTTCATGTCAAGGCGGGCACGCTTGATTTTCAGCTTTGCCAATTCGGACAGTTCCTCATCCGGAGATGCGGAAGCCCATCGCTTCCCTTCCAGAGTCCCAAGATATCTGGTGTTCTCAAGCACCAAGGGGGGCTTTCTCTCTCCGCCCTCATCTTTGAGTTCCCCGACAAGCTCAAGAATGGTGGATAATCTCTGATTGCCATCCACCACATCCCATTTTCCTCTTTCATTCTGGGAGACGAAAATGGAGGGCACAGGGATTCCGAGAAGAAGGGATTCCACAAATCGGGACTTCTGTCCGGATGTCCAACGGAAAAACCGCTGGAATTGGGGATGGACATTCAATTCAGCGTCTTTGTAGAGGTAAATCAGCTCACCCACCGACATGGAATAGGAATCCGTTGAGACCTCCTTGCTTCCCTTCCTTATTTCATCATCAAGAGACATTCTTTTTACCTTTCCATCGCATTTGACGCCATCAAACATCCAGCATCAGACATCCAGCATCAGACATCCAGCATCAGACATCCAG
>JAOZRQ010000242.1:219-9776 GCA_029940115.1 Desulfobacterales bacterium | reverse complement strand
ACCATCTCCTGAAACCCTTGGAAGATGGGCTCACATAGGGGTGCGAAACTTGAGTCAATGAATAGTCAGATTTCTGTTTTTCTGTTGCAAGAAATGGCATCCTTACATTTTGCCTGAAAAGTAGTTCACACTTTCAGATGAATTGAAAAGTTTGTAGTTCCGCCTTCAGGCGGTGCGGCACCGCCTAACAAACTGTAAACCCGGCACACAGGCCATCCGCGTTCATCCGCGGCCCATAATTTTCAGCCCGTGTCGGAAACCACAAAATTCGTTAGAACCAGTCATATTTTGACAAAAACTGCAGATTGATTGTCAATCAATTTGTAATCAAAGGATTGTTGTGGTATGGCTGTGTACAGGACAAAAATTTGGAAATAGGCAAGAAACCCGGCTTTTTCCCAAACGGGCCGACTCTCCAACGGCAAGAAAAAGCCGGGTTTCTTTCCTCAAATCATTTTTTTCTGATTATAACGCTTTTCGGGGAGACCGTGAACGTGAACATTCAGTTGCGGGCAAGTATAAGTTCAAGTTCAAGTATAAGTTCAAGTTCACGGGTTCCCCTAAATCCTTTATGATCAGTCCTGTACACAGGTGGTATGGTTTGAAATATGGGACACAATGGTTGTTTTCGCCTTGTCGAGGAAAAATTTTTCAAGGTGTCTTACCCGCTCGCTGTTCGCCGGCGGTCATGCAAAAGGATCGTTATTATCCATGTTCAACAAAAAACCGAAAATTTCTGAAAGAATCCTGATTCTGGGGCTTGGCGGCATCGGATATTTTCTGGCCAAGCGTTTGGTCCACGAGGGCTACGCCGTGACAGTCATCGAGAAGGATGGCCAGATGATCCGTCATGCCGACGGGGAGATGGATGCCAGGCTGATTCAGGGCAATGGCATGAGCATTGAGTGCTGGAAAGAGGCGGACGCCGATCGGATGGATTGCCTGATTGCCGTTACCGACAATGACGCGGTGAACATGCTCGCGGCCATGATTGCGGACCGTTTCGGCATTCAACGGAAGATCGCCCGGGTCCGCTCCAGGGAGTTCGGCAGCACCCATGCCGTTCTCAGCGCGGAAGATTTGAAAATCGATATGGTCATCCACCCTGAGGAACTGACTGCCCAAGAGATTGTCCGGCTGATCAAACTCAGGGCCGGCAACGATATCCTCGACATCGGCCAAGGCCATATCCAGCTCTTGGCGACCCGTATCCGCGAGTCATCTCCCTTGGCGTTCCGAAAACTCAGGGAAGTGTCTCATGATTTCCCTTTTCGGGTGGTGGCCATGGCGCGAGGCATCACGACAATCATTCCCGGGGGAGATCACAAAATTCTTCCCATGGATCAGGTCTATATCATGGTCAGCAGTGAGGATTTGCCCCGCCTGATGGAATTGACCGGTGTCCGACAACAGCAGCGCCACCGGGTCATGATTCTCGGGGGCGGCTTGGTCGGAAGCCGCGTGGCCGAGTTGCTGGAAGACAGCGTCGAGGTCAGACTGATCGAGAAAAGCGAGAAATGTGCCGAGGAGCTCTCCTATCGCATGAAAAACACAGAAATCCTGCATGGAGACGGGTCGGATGCAAGTGTGCTCACTGCGGCCGGATTGCTTGACATGGACACACTCATAACGGCCACGGGCGACAACGAAACCAACATCATGAGCTGTCTGCTGGCAAAGCACCTGATGGAGGATGGCCACAACGGCGATGCTTCGGGCAAACATGGCAAATCCATCGCACTGGTTGACAAGGAGGATTATCTCGTGCTGGCCGCCACAATCGGGGCGGATATCGCATTGAACAAAAAAATTCTGGCCGGCAACGAGATTTTGAAATTCATTCGCCGCGGAGAACTGCTCTCCGTGGTCCATCTGCACGGATTCGATGCGGAGGTGGTTGAACTGGTCGCCGCGCCGGACTCCCGGATCACCCGCAAACCCCTTTCCAAGCTGGGCCCCTCTTTTTACGGCAAGATCATCATCGGCGGGATCTTCCGCGACAATGAGTGGCAAATCGCGGTGGGAGACACGCACATCCTTGCCAATGAGCGGGTCATCGTCGTTTGCATGTCGCTTCATCTGAAAGATGTCCAGCAACTTTTTTTGGCCTGAGTGTTCCATTTCCTAATTAATTATAACGGATTTAGGAGCCCCGTGAACTTAAACGTGAACGTGAACTTATACTTGAATCTGAACCTGAACTTATGCCCATAAATGAATGTTCAAGGCACATGAACTTAGGGACTCGGAAAAAACGCATTCCCCCTGCCCGTGCCCTACCTGACACCGGCTCTTGCTGAGATGGCCAAATTTTGCGGGGCCAAAAGTCGGGCAAAAAACAATGGCTGAAAACGGCATTTTTAGACGGCCCAAACCTGAACTTATGCCTGCCCGTAAATGAATGTTCCTGGTTCTAACGGATTTTGTGCTCTGAGGCCGTCTTCATCAACGCAGAGGACGCAGTGTCGCGGAGATTCGGTTCAGCGTCCTGCCGGCCGGAAAGACGGGGAGACCGCGGGGATTCGGACGGGACTCCGCGTCCTCTGCGTTAAAAAAAACTGATTATAACGCTTTTCGGGGAGGCCGCCTGCCCGTGAACCTGAACGTGCACGTGAACTTGAACGTGAACTTGAATGTTCATTTGTGGGCAAGTTCAAGTTCACGTTCAAGTATAAGTTCAAGTTCACGTTCACGTTCAAGGATCATCGCTTCCAGAAGGACGGATAGAATATCACCAGCGCGGAAAACATTTCCAGCCTGCCCACCAGCATCATGTAGGATAAAAACCATTTGCCCGCATCGGAAATATGGGCATAATTTTCAGTCGGTCCCACCGTGCCGAACCCCGGTCCGATATTCATGAGTGTGGCAATGACGGAACTCATGCCGGTGACAAAATCCATGTCGTCCAACAGGACCATGAAGCATCCCCCTGCCAGAATCAGAAATATGTTCATGATAAAATAGCAAATGGAAAGGTCGACGACGATGCGATCCACCGGACGGCCGTTGAGCCGGATGGATGCGACCGACATGGGCTGGAAAAAGATTTTCTTTATCGCGCCGACCATGTATTTCCATATGATGACATAATGGACGACCTTGATTCCGCTGGTCGTTGAACCCGCGCAAGCCCCGATGAAGCATGCCGCATACAGAAACATCTGCGCCGCCTGGGGCCACTGTTCATAATCAGCGGTGATGAATCCGGTCGTGGTCAGAATGGACAATACCTGAAATGTGGCATATCGGACGGTGTCCGCCAAGTTGCCATATGTGCCGTCCTTCCATAAAATCCATGAGACCATGCCGCAGAAAAACAGCAGAAAACCGAGATACCAGCGGAATTCGGTATTGATTCTCACTGCCTGCCAGTTTCCCTTCATCATCTGGTAAAACAGCATGAAGGTCGTGCCGCCGAGAAACATGAACAGAATGATCACCCAATCGAAATAGGCATTGTCGTAAAATCCGATGCTCGCGTTTTTGGGCGAGTAGCCTGAAGTGGACACCGTGCCGAACGCATGGCACAGGGACTCAAAAAGCGACATGCCACCGATGTGCAAAAAAAGAGTTTGCAACAGATTCAGCGTCAGATAGATGCCCCATAGCCAGATCATGGTATCCCGGTTCCGAGGTTGGAATTTTTCCTTGGTGATCACCTGACCCGGGCTCGATTCCGCGCGAAATATGCGAAGACCTCCCATTCCATGGGGCAGAAAGATGACGGTCAGGGTCAAAAATCCCATCCCTCCGAGCAGATGGGTTTGGCTGCGCCAAAACAGCAGACCGCGGGGTACCGCCTCGATGTCCGTGAGGATGCTCGCGCCGCTGGTCGTATAGCCGGACATCATTTCAAAAAAAGCGTCCGTGAAAGAGGGGATCGAGCCGTGGATCATGAACGGCAACGCGGATGCGGCAGAGACCAATATCCATCCGAACACGGCAATGAAAAAGCCGTCTTTGATGTTCAGTTCATGATTTTTCCGGAAAAACCACCCGAGCGGTGCTCCCAGTGCCAAGATAACGACGGAGGAAATGGATATCGCTGCAAAATCGCCTTCATTGTAATACAGGGAAAATATCAATGGAAAAGCCATTGAACTGCCGGTCACAATCAGCAGGGTCCCCAGAACATATGTGATGGATGCGTAATTCATAAGGTATTCCGGTATGCGCGTTCATTTCATAAGGTCATTCCTGCGAAAGCAGGAATCCACAGATCCGTTGAGGAAGGAAACGCGGGTTTCTTTCCTCAGTCACCTTTTTTGTCCTCTACACAGGAAATTTCTATAAATCTGCTGAACGCGTCTGGGCCATCTCCGAAAGAGATGTTTATGCCGATGACGGCAACATCAAGTGGCCACCGTCGTCTGCCAGCAATCCGGACATGGTCTTTCTCTGTGGTCACAAGCAGGTCGGCCGTGGCAGATGTCGCGGCATATGAGATCGCCTCAAGATCATGGTCCGAGTATGAATGATGATCTGAAAACGCCTCAAAGCCGGCCACCTCGGCCCCGAGGGAGTGGAGGGTGTTCCGAAAGTCGTCATTCTTTGCGATGCCGGAGAAGGCAAAGACGCGTCGGCCGCTCAGAAATTCGGAGATGTCAGGTTGATCGGCGTTCAGCGAAGCCTGCCCCTCCGTAGTCGGATGTCCCTGTCGTCGAAGGTCATCGGATCCGCACGGTACCACTTTGTAAATGTAAGGCTCATGGAATGATCTGAAAACAGGGATGCAAGATGGCGCGTGAGGCGTGAGTCGGAAACAAGCATCCGATTCCGCAGGATCGCATCGGGTGAGGATGATTCCATGGGCCCGGGAAAGTGCTGAAATGGATTCCCTCAGGGTGCCCCGTGGCATCAGATGGCTGTTGCCAAAGGGAATACGACTGTCCAGAAGCACAAGGTCAAGATCCCGAGCCAGTCTGAGATGCTGAAACGCGTCGTCAAGCAGGATCACATCCGGATGATATTCTTGGATCGCCCGCATTCCCGATTTCAACCGGTCCTGTCCCACAAGCACAGGCACATCCCTGAGCTGTTCAGCCATCATGAACGGTTCATCACCTGCCAGTTCGGGCCCCATGAAGATGGTTTGCCCGTCGCTGACGATGCCGCCGGTCTTCTCCAAAGTGCCCTTATATCCCCGGCTGATCACCGCCGTCTTGCATCCCAGGCGGGTCAGCATATCCGCCAAATAGATCGTCAGAGGGGTCTTTCCGGTTCCTCCCAGCGTCAGATTTCCCACTGATATCACCTTGCAGGGAAGCCTTTCCGATCTCAGGATGCCGATTTGGTAAAGCCTCTCTCTCAGCTTCACCGCACGGCCGTACAAAAGAGAGGCGACCAACAGGCAGGATCCGAGTGAGAGAAACGGCTGTCTCTCCTCATCTGTCATAAGGGTTTCAATTTTTTGTCTCAGCTTCCTCATCATCTAAGGCATTAAAAATAAATAAGCGCCACACTTTGACTCTGTGATCTGTGTACAGGACAAAAAAATGATTGAGGAAAAGAAACCCGGCTTTTTCTTGCAGTTGGGAGGTCGGCCCGTTTGGGAAAAAGCCGGGTTTCTCGCCATTCCCGATTTTTTGTCCTGTACACAGCTCTGTGATTCTGACTTGATCGTGCAATCCGATTGGCCACAAAACTTTGCGCGTTCAGGCTCCTTATTAAAATGTGCAGGTTATTTATTTTTAGTAGGTTCCTCATATATTCTTTCCGCATTTTCTTCAGTGGCCGTAATGGTAAGCGAAATTTTATGGAAAGTCAACTTTTTCCACTCTCAGCAGATCTAAAAGTTTGATTTCAGGCTTCAGAGGACCTGACGATCGGGTTTCCATGATGCGCTGCCCTCTCAGAAACCGGGTTTTTTTGTCCTTTTAGATATACTGACTCCATGAAAAAAACGCCAAATCAGCAAAAATCTGCTTGAAATCTGACTGTAAAATTTGGCCTTTGGCATCTGTATGCGTGGCTCAGGGACGCGTTGAAGGGCCATTGTGTGGTCAGCCCCGAGTTTCCCACAGGCAACGGCAAGGTCGATCTGCACCTCAGATGTGGCGAGGCCATCGGCATCATAGAGGTCAAGAGCTTCAGAAACCTGCCCGGCGAGAGGCGGCCAAGTATGCAAAGGATCTCGGCATGAAGCGTGTGGCCCTTGCCCTGTTCGGTCCTGGAAAAACTTTCCGAAGATGTGACCATCAAAGAAATTGCAACGCCGGCCCGCCAATGCGGGCACTGACATGTCAATGCCCCCGAAGGCGGACACTCCCATTTGCAGATCAAAGGCTGACTGAAAAAATGCCGCCCGACCTGCCGACGAGGATGCCTGCACCATGAGGGATGCCGAATGTCAACAACCTTCTTTCCAGAAAACGACACTTTGTTTGACACTTCAAGTTTTCCTTGATGCTAAAGGAAACGCGTTAAAGAGATCATTGTAATTGTTTGTGACGAATATCCCCTTCCCCTTTGCTTTGAGGAATCCGGGGGCCTGTTCGTTTTTGTCCGCGACCGCCACGATTTCAGGGGTCATTTCGTGGAAGTCATGACGTTCGATGATCTCTCAAACGACGGCACTGATTGCCGCCGCCTACGATGGCGATGTTCATGGCGTCTCTCCTATCAGTTGAGGGACAAAGGCTGAGAGGTGCGCGATCAGCCTTGAGCCCGAATTTTCATCTGTCCCACAAAGTGTCGCCTCGGAATCAATTCCGAGGCTGAAAGCTCAAGCAGGCTGAAGCCAGCCACAGTCATGGTGTGCTTTGGCAAGCTTGGGCTTTCAGCCGGGGGATTGATCCCTCGGCTTTCGCTTAAGCCCGAATTTTTATCTGTCCCACAAAGTGTCGCCTCGGAATCAATTCCGAGGCTGAAAGCTCAAGCAGGCTGAAGCCAGCCACAGTCATGGTGTGCTTTGGCAAGCTTGGGCTTTCAGCCGGGGGATTGACCCCTCGGCTTCCGCTTTTAGCCGAGGCTTTCATGCGGCAATCAGGTCATTCTCATCCTGAATGACAACATCAGATTCCGGATTCTCAGAGGGGATCGGAAGCCCGTGCTCTCTGAGCAGGGCAACATGCTCCCTTATCCCCCGTTCCGCTTTGAACAGACAGTCTTCAACAGAATCTCCTATTCCTGTGAAGCCTTCCAGATCCGGAGAGTAAAAGCCGAAATAATCCGGTTCCCCGGTTGCCTCGATAACCAATGAATAAGGTAAGTCAGTCATGGAAAACCTCCTTTTTACCTGATTCCTGCTGCCTTTAAAATGACATGACAAGTTCCTGTGGGGACTTCTTTTGCCCCATGGTAACGCCTCTCCGCACTGCCGACACGTCGCATCAGGCTTCTATCTTCCATCCCTTTTGAACTTAAGAGGGTCGTGCAGAAAACGCTCCAGACCGCTATCAAAAGTCCCGGTATATTCCTTTAAGACTCTTGTTAATGAATTAACCATACTGAAACCAGATACAGAAAAAATCTTACATGTTTTTGTATCAATCAAAAATGTTTGGGCGTCTTTCCCCATCAAAACAAGATCAACTCTCCATTTTTCGCCAAGCCTGCAAACCGTTTTCACATTAGGCTTGGGATTGGAGAAAAAAGATCCTGTTAGCCATGCCTTTTCAATCATGTCGGCATCTATGACCGTACCGCCTATTTTTCTTCCAACATCTTTTTTGCCGATCTTATATTTCAGTGTAAATACATCTTTTTTCTCATTTATGACCCGTGTGATGATTTTATCAGTCCTGCTTTGATCCGAATCTTCTGCCATCCATGCAAACAGAGCGATTTTATAAGGAAGCCCATCAGAAGAAGCAGACGATTTCGGTGGAATGGAAGTCGCCGTTCTTATCATTGGTTTCAGATGAATCTTCAGCCTTTTGTCCTGTCCGGCGACGATTTCCGCCTGCTCCCTCCAACCTTTGTAACCATTTGCCAAAACTTCCACAACATACAAGCCGGGATCAAGTTCTATGCCTTGGTAAAAATTCGATTCCGTCCCGGGAAAGTTTATTTTTGCGTTTTCAGGTTCCACCTCCACAAAAAGTCTTCCCTTTGGAACGCTTTCTCTTTTCAAATTCATGTGTATATCAAGAGTTCTGACTTCGTTGGCAACAAGTTCTATCCATTCTGTCTGAGTTTCATAGCCGTTTGCCGAAACTTCCACATGATAGTTGTCAGGCCTGAGTTCCATGCCTTGTCCAAAATTCAATCCTATGTTCAGAATTCTTACTCTCGCGTCTTCAGGCATCGTGTTCACAAAGAGGCGGGCACTTCTTCTGGGTTTTTCCTTTTGCTCTAACCCGATATTCTCCCTTTGCTCTAACCGGACATTAAGTCTCGCATCTTCTCCTGGGGCAATTTTCACCCATTCCTTTTGGCTCTTATAGCCTTTTGCTGAAGCTTGAATCCGGTACCGTCCCGGTTTGAGTTCTATTCCCTGCCTGAACTTCGGCTTTATGCCGAGAATCTTCACTTTCGCGTCTTCAGGCTCCGTCTCCACAAAGAGGCAACCTTTAAGCAGCTTCCCCTTTGGTTCCAGACGGATGGTGAGATTCGTATCTTCTCCTTCAGTGATCTCCGCCCATTCCTTCCGGGATTTGCAGCCTTTGGCAGAAATTTCCAACTGATACCGGCGAGGTTCAAGCTCCATGCCCTGATGAAATTTCGGCTTTATGCCGAGAATCTTCACTCTCGCGTCTTCAGGCTCCGTCTCCACAAAGAGGCAACCTTTAAGCAGCTTCCCCTTTGGTTCCAGACGGATGGTGAGATTCGTATCTTCTCCTTCAGTGATCTCCGCCCATTCCTTCCGGGATTTGCAGCCTTTGGCAGAAATTTCCAACTGATACCGGCGAGGTTCAAGCTCCATGCCCTGATGAAATTTCGGCTTTATGCCGAGAATCTTCACTCTCGCGTCTTCAGGCTCCGTCTCCACAAAGAGGCGGCTCTTACCGGACCTCTCCTTTTCTGATATGGCTGTATCGTCCACAGCATGCCCTGATGTGCTGTATTCCTTTTCAAAATAGTGTTGATAAGCCGCAAACGCGGCTATCATCATAAAAGCGACTGCTAACACACTCCCAAAGACAATTTTTTTTGGCGATTTGTTTTTCAGAGGTTCACCCGTATTGGGACAAAATTGAGTTCCAAGCGGATGAAATTTCTCAGGACAATGTGGACAACGGACACGAGATGATTGTTTTGAATTCATCGGTCATCTTCTCCCTTTGTCTTTTTCTGAAAACTTGATCATGAAGTTTTTCTCTGTCATTCCTGCGAAAGCAGGGATCCTCTGCTCTTTTGTCGACAAAACGGGATTTCCTGCATTCGCAGGATAGGCGTTTTGTCGAAATCGGTCCAGAAAGCTTGATTTTGATCATCAAGCTTTGTGAGTGTCCGGAGTCGCACAAAGCCTCGGAATCAATTCCGAGGCTGAAAGCTCAAGCAGGCTGAAGCCAGCTTCGTCACTCCGGAGTTCAAAGTTTACTTTGTGAGTGTCCGAAGTCGCACAAAGCCTCGGAATCAATTCCGAGGCTGAAAGCTCAAGCAGGCTGAAG
>JAOZRQ010000242.1:0-119 GCA_029940115.1 Desulfobacterales bacterium | reverse complement strand
CCAGCTTCGTCAGTCATTAATCCTCAGTTCTTCTTCCAGGTCTTCAGGCGGATAATCTGCTGCTGGTATTCCTGCCTCACCTAAGACTTCCATGAAATTTTCAATGGACAGACCTGCTA
>JAOZRQ010000768.1 GCA_029940115.1 Desulfobacterales bacterium | reverse complement strand
CGAAGCTGTGAGCTCGAAGCTGTGAGCTCGAAGCTGTGAGCTCGAAGCTGTGAGCCCGAGGCTGTGAGCCCGAGGCTGTGAGCTCGAAGCTGTGAGCTCGAAGCTGTGAGCTCGAAGCTGTAAGTTGTAATGTCAAAGCAGCTTACAGCTTACATCTTACAGCTTACAGCTTTGAAATCAGCGCGCACACTTCCTCAAAAGCCTGTTCCAGCCGTTCAAACAGGGGGCCGATCTGCTCCGTCTTTTCTTCCTTGGCCACCTGTTCCAGACGGGCCGCGTAGTTCTGACAGGATTCGGCACCGACTGCGCCGCATGTGCCCTTGAATTTATGCGCCTGCATGGCAACCTCTTTCATCTGATACCGGTTTGCAGCTTCACGGAGTTTTCCCAATATTCCCGAAGCTTCCTGGGGAAAAAGCTTATAGACTTCCATGAGGAATGCCTCGTCTCCGCTGAATCGGCACAATGCCCCTTTTCTGTCAAGAATGGTATCTTCCCGGACCAGCATCTGCCTTCTCTTCGCTGATTCAGGGATGATGGCTTGGCTTTCTGGAATGTTTTTCATGATGATCGAATGCAGCTCATAAAACTCTGCTGGCTTGCTGATAACATCATTCATCCCCGAGTCTTCGCATTTTTCCCTGATATCGCCCAAAGTATGGGCGGTCATGGCGATGATGGGGATGCCGCGATTCAGATGGCCCGCGTCGCCATTCCGAATTCGCCGGGTCGCCTCAAGGCCATCCATTTCAGGCATTTCAATGTCCATCAGCACAAGATCAAAATATTCATCCGCAAGATGCTCAAGAACCTTTTTTCCGTCGGGTGCGGCAACTGGCATGTGTCCCATCAGGGTAAGCAATTTCGTGGTGACTTTGACATTTACGGGATTGTCTTCGGCCAGTAATATTTTCAATGGCTGATCCGTCTGAATATCCAATTCGGGTGATTGCCTTGTCTGGATTTTTTCCGCATTCCCGGGTTTCAAGGCCGATTGGAAAGAAAAGGTGCTCCCTCTGCCCACTTCACTTTTCACCCGAATCTTTCCATCCATGAGTTCGGTCAGTTGTTTGCAGATCGCCAGCCCCAAGCCCGTTCCGCCGTATTTCCGGGTGGTGGAACCGTCCGCCTGGCTGAAGGTGTCGAATATTTTCTCCTGTTTGTCTTTGGGGATGCCAATGCCGGTGTCTGAAATGGCAAAACAGAGCCTCATTCTATCCGAATCATATGATGTCACGTTTATCACAACTCCTCCCTGGTCTGTGAATTTCATCGCGTTTCCCACAAGGTTGATCAGTATCTGCCGGAGCCGAAACGGATCCCCTTGGAGATGCCGGGGAACATCTTCGGCAACGTCAAGCGTCAGGGAGAGGCTTTTCTGGTCCGCCTGAATTCTGAATGTGCGCATCACAAAATTCAACAAATCCATGAGATCAAAGTCTGTCTGTTCCAGTTCCACCTTGCCGGCCTCTATCTTGGAGAGATCGAGTATGTCATTGATGATCCCCACCAGGTGATGCGCGGCATCTCTGATGGTCTCCAGATTCTCACGATGTTCGGGAGCAAGATAACCATGCAGAGTGAGATCGGTCATCCCGATGATCGCGTTCATGGGGGTGCGGATCTCATGGGACATGTTGGCCAGAAATTCGCTCTTGGCCTTGTTCGCGGCCTCCTCGACCTCTCTGGCAAGCTTGAGAGAGAGATGGGTGTCAATCCGGGCCTTGACTTCGAGAACCTCAAAAGGCTTGGTGATGTAGTCCACCGCGCCGGCCTCAAATCCCTCGGTTTTGTTCACCAGCTCGCTCATGGCGGTGAGAAAGATGATGGGGATGTCCCGCGTGGCCGGATCGCTCCTGATTTGTCGGCAGACCTCGTAACCGTTCATTCCGGGCATCATGATGTCGAGCAGAATCAGGTCCGGCGGATTGGATCGCACAAACTTCAAGGCCCTCTCACCACTGATTGCCACACTGAGTTTGTAGTCATTTTCAAGCGCATGGAGCAGAAAAATGAGGTTTGACCGGGTATCGTCCACCAAAAGAACCTTGCATTGGCTGAGGTCCTTTTTCATTGTTTTCTCCTGTGTAAATCAGTTTTATGAGTTTGTGAGTTTTTGAGTTTTTGAGTTTGTTTCCGTGGGCTTCAGGTTTGGTTGTTGCCGCCATGTTGGTGTTTGCCATTTTTTTGCGTTGTTTGCTGAGTGTGGCGAAAACTTTTGTCCGGGTTTTTGGCAAAGAACTTTTGTCCGTTGTGAACTGCATGGATTGGGTTTGGTAAGGATGGGGCCTCAAATCCCGTCGTCCCAAAATTGATCCCAAGCCTCAGCGCAAGCCTTCAGGGTGCCAGCTCAAGCGTGAGAGAGCTCAACAAAGGGAGTGCAGGAAAGGCGGTCTCATTGCCCTTCAACCTCCACAATTCGAGACTCATTGCCTTTCAACCTCAATGACTGGGCAGCCCTTCTTGCGTCTTGACGCGTTTCCCCTGGTATCAAGGAAAACTTGGAATGTCAAACAAAGTGTTGTCTCCTCGCATTCGAACCGCGGATCATGCGGATTGCACGGATTGCACGGATTGCCGTCCTTCCTTGCT
>JAOZRQ010000241.1 GCA_029940115.1 Desulfobacterales bacterium | reverse complement strand
GAGGAGTGCCAAAATGAAATTTTGGCCGAGCCGAAGGCGAGAGGAAAGGACGCGGAAGGAGAACCATGGAAAACAAATACCGGTCTGACCCGTTGAGGAATGCCTCACCGGATATGCCCAAGCCTGAATGGATGCTGTTTCGCATAGATGATAATGGCAATGAGACAGAAATGGAGCGTTTTCGGGACCGGTTGTCAGCGGAGCGGGTGATGCGGGCATACGAGGCAAAAGGGCATAAGCAGGCATATTTCGTGAGAAAAGCAAAAACCTGATCAAGGAAATGAAAATGAGCCAATACAAGATTCATCCCATTGTCATGGGGACTAAAATTTTTGACAAGACGATGATGACGTATCAGCATGGCTATGGAGAGACCTACACGATTCCCATTTACTGCTGGTACATCGAAGGCGGAGACCAGAAAATCCTTGTGGACACCGGGGAGATGCACCCGATTCAGTCCGAGGAGCGGGAAAAGAGCATCCGCGGGAAGATCTATACTTTTGAGGAGGGGCTGGCCCGGTGGAACCTGAAGCCGGAAGATATTGACGTGGTGATCCACACCCATCTGCACAACGATCATTGCGAGAATGACTACAAGTGTTCCCACGCGGTCATTTACACGCATGAGAAGGAGATGGAGCGAATCCATAATCCGCATCCCCTTGATTTCCGCTATCTGGAGGATTACATCGAAGATGTGGAGGAGAACGGGCAGATCAGAGCCGTCACCGGAAATTATGAAATCCGGCCGGGAATTCAGGTCATCCATACCCCCGTGCATACCGATGGCGGATTGACGGTCATGGTCCACACCGCCCAAGGAAAGGCCGCCATCACAGGATTCTGCGTGATTGACGAGAACTTTGATCCGCCCAAGGAGATCAAGGCGATGGAGATGGAGGTGATTCCTCCGGGAACCCATGTGAATGTGTATGAAGCGTATGATATCATGCTGAAAGTCAAGGAGCAGGCCGATATATTGATCCCGTTGCATGAGCCTCGGTTTGCTGCTGTGGATACGATTCCTTGATCCCTATCTCTGCGCCTTCCAATTCTGCTCCGGCGGGATTGGCAAATCCCGCCGTTGGGGGTTCGGATTTGTCAATCCGAACCGAGCCAAACGAGCACCTCTGCTCTGCGCCTTCCTGCCCTGCTCCGAGCCTCCCCGCTCTGCTCCGAGCCTCCCCGCTCTGCTCCGAGCCTCCCCGCTCTGCTCCGGCGGGATTGGCAAATCCCGCCGTTGGGGGTTCGGATTTGTCAATCCGAACCGAGCCAAACGAGCACCTCTGCTCTGCGCCTTCCTGCCCTGCTCCGAGCCTCCCCGCTCTGCTCCGAGCCTCCCCGCTCTGCTCCGAGCCTCCCCGCTCTGCTCCGGCGGGATTGGCAAATCCCGCCGTTGGGGGTTCGGATTTGTCAATCCGAACCGAGCTAAAGGAAGGGTTCGGATATGATAATCCAAACGAACTGAACGGGACCCCGACCGACGAATCACCATGGCCTGCGGTCACAACGAAAGGTGAAGGCCCCAACGGACAACAGACAACTTTCAAAAGTCAGGTCGGTTTACGGCACAACAGCCTAGAAGCGGTTATGCCGGTGTCATCCTCATGCTTATGAGAAGAGCCGCTGGATTTCTGTCGGGCACAACAGCTTGGAAACTCTTGTGTCGGTGCGATCCACGGAGTCTTGGATAACTAGCGTGTTCAGCTTGACATTTCCTGAAGGTGCCAGTTCAGGAGGCATGTTCAGCTTGACATTTCCTGAAGGTTCCGCCAGTTCAGGGGGCCTGTTCAGCTTGACATTTCCTGAAAGTGCCGCCGGCTCAGCGGCCTCTTCGGATGTCGCATTTTTGGCGATGTAGTAATCCGGGCGGTTTTTCACCCGCCCCGCAGAAAAGAATCTCTTTCTGTAATAGGGCTGGGTGACATGGTTCAATTTCACCCCTTTCTTGCGGCTGACATGGGCGAATTTGTTCTCTTTCAGGTAAATGCCGATGTGCGAAATCACATCCCCCTCCATTTTGAAGGAGAGAATGTCCCCTTCCTCCAGTTTCTGCTTGCCAACAGAATTCAGGTCATTACGGAAGATGCTCCTTGACGTGCGACTGATCTTGATGCCGTAAACCTCTTCGTAAATGGATTGGACAAAGCAGGAGCAATCCACGCCTTTCTTTGAGCATCCGCCCCATTTGAAAGGGGTGCCCAGCCAGTCAACGATGGCCCTGAGCAACCCCTTGTTCTCTGTGCCATCCAAATTTATGCCGAGTATTTTTGAATACTTGGCATAAAATGGCTCGTCGGTGACATCGCCCCAATTCGTCTCCTCTTCCAGAGGGTCGGCCGGCAGAACATCAACATCAACTGGCAGAACGTCAGTCGGCAGAACGTCAGCCGGCAGAACGTCAGCCGGCAGAACGTCAGTCGGCAGAACGTCAGTCGGCAGAATGTCAGCTGGCAGAATGTCAGTCGGCAGAAGATCAGCCACAGGTAATTGCAGATGCGAATCTGCCGGCCTGAAACGCTTGGGCATTTTCGGCGTTATGAGTTTCGGCGTTCCCGATTTCACAACGCTTTCTAATTTCAAGAGTTCGTAAAGTTCCGGTTTTGGACGTTTTGAAGGTTCCCATTTGACAAGCTCGAAAGATTCCGAGCGAACGGGTTCAAACGGTTCATATCTTTCAGGTTTCCGATTTTCCGATCTTCCGGATTTCGATGTTTCACTGATCACTTCGTCATCCCAGACATCCATGCCCGTCTCAGAGAGGGCAACATTTTCGATGATAGGAAAAACCATGTCCGTCTGAATCAGCATCGTCTCACTCAGCGAACAAGAAGAGGCTCCGAGCATCAATAATGCAAAAAGAATAAATTTGAGAACGGACGAAGTTGAAGATGGTTGAGAATTGTTTCCCATGGAAATTCATCCTTTCAAATTTCAAATAAGTTTCAACAAAGTTTTTCAACCTGTATAAATAATGTCCAAGTCGTTCAAAGTAGCACGATTTTTCAAATCGTGCCTGAACGAATTGAAAATTCGTTCTATCTTGGCAAGTCGTTCAAAGTAGCACGATTTTTCAAATCGTGCCTGAACGAATCGAAAATTCGTTCCACTTTGGCCTCGTGCCTGAACGAATTGAAAATTCGTTCTACTTTTGTCTCGTGCCTGAACGAATTGAAAATTCGTTCTACTTTTGTCTCGTGCCTGAACGAATTGAAAATTCGTTCCACATCGGTCTGAAAATTCATTCTGCATCGGCCACCAGTTGACATCTGATGGGGCAATCGTCAACAGTCAAACGGACGACTACCTCGGACGCAGAATTTTCACATGTCCATCAAAATATCCCTCCTTTAGATAAGCATAATCAAGGGGAAAGGGACCCGCATGCAATACCATGTCTTGGCCGCCGAGGAATCCGTCTCCGTTTGCGTCCCTGAAAAGCGCGCCGATATGCTGATATTGTCTGCCGGGAGCATATCTGACAGCAATGAAATCGCCTGGGCGGACGCTGGTCTTCCATTTGACCTGTTTGTCAGGCATGCCATCCTTCATGTCAAATTCTTCGACTACGGAGAACTTGTTCACGAGCATGGCCACATTGTAATTCTTCTTTATCCGCGTTCCCTTCCACTTTCCGTAGGCGGCAATCAGGACATCGGCACAGTCCGCGCCGATGTGATGGTTGCTCTGATAAGGGACTGATCCGAAGATCCCCGGGACATTGAAGAAGGAGGTGAGATATCCGAGATACCCTTCGCCGTCTCTGATGGAGACCCGGAACACCTTTGGGGAGAGCCCTCGTTTGTCAGAATCCTCGATTCCCGGGGATCTGTCTGTCTTGCCCTCCTTTTCCACCTCTGCCTGAAACCAGAAGGTCCCGATCCCCTTGTGATAATACCCGGAAGGGGTCTCCTCATCCGAGAGAAACCAAGAGAAATATCTTCTCCATTTCCCATCAAAGAAGGGTTTCCGAGTTTCCGCGTCTGGATCCTGTGCGTCAAACGGACATATCTCCCATTGCCCGCGAAACTGGCCCGCCTCCTTCCTGTGATAATCAATTTTTCCGAACCCGACCCACTGGTAAGGATTTGCCTCCCACGGGTGGTTGGCGTTCTTGTAAATTTTCGAGATATCCGGAAAAATCTGATGCCATCGGATGTGAGCCGCGGATGTCTTGGAAACGCTCAGACAGATTTTCTGGCCCTTTAGGGGATAGATTGCGCTCTTTTTCATCCAAGGACCGTCATCAATGCTCGACTGAATCACCACTCCAGCCCATGCATTTCCCGTCACCACCAAAAATATAAGCCATACGACATATCGCATATTATTCCGATTTAGGGAGCCCTGTGAACGTGCCCGTAAACTTGAACGTGAACATGAACTTGATACGTGAACGTGAACTTAAACTTGAATCCTGACGTGAAAATTCATTCACGTGCACGTTCAAGTGCACGAAGTGCACGTTCACGTTCAAGTTCACGTTCACGTTCACGTTTAAGGCTCCCCCAAATCCGTTATAATCAGCAAATAATATCTGATTATAACGGATTTAGGGGAGCCCGTGCCTCTGCCCGTGCCCTCTCCCCGTTGCGGGCACCTCACATGCATGTTGGTGACCTTGATCATCGTTTGGACCAACCTCGCTCGGCCTGGATTGCCAAATCCAGGCCGCCCGCCGGATTTGGCAATCCGGCGGGGGCAGGGTGGCCGAAACGATGATCAAGGCCCATGTTGGTTATTGTTCGCTGTCTGTTGGGAGTTGTTTATTCAAGCAACAGACATTTCTGTGTACTGGACAAAAAAAAGGTGATTGAGGAGAGAAACCCAGCTTTTTCTTGCGGTTGGAAAGTCTGTCCGTTTGGGAAAAAGCCGGGTTTCTCGCCCGTTCCCAACTTTTTGTCCTGACATTTATAATTTGACCCGCTGGCCCGCTCGGAGTTCATCCACGGGATAAAAGGTCTTTCGCCAGCGGATTCCCCCGCGCAATCCGCATATCATTCCGGAGCGTATCAGCATGAAGGAGATCATCAGTATGCCGAGATGAGCGAAAAGAGACGGCATGATCTCCCACCCGAGCCTGAACTTTCCGATCAGCGCGGCAATGATCACGAACAGATAGATGATCCCACCCCATATCCTGAGATATGGGATTTCTGACTGGAAGATCGCAGTGGGCGGTGCCAACACCGCCATCCACAGGAAGATGGAGAGCAGCATCATCCTTATGAAACTGTAATGCGCGGCCACCCCGAAAATATTCTTTTCAAGCCCCTTGACCATTGAGTGGACAGAGGGATACCACAACAGCCTCACATCCTCCAGGCAGACCGAAAGGCAGGTCTTTGCCCCTGAACGATGTAGCATGAGGCCCAATCCCACATCATCCGCGACCTCCATGCGAAGCCAAGGGAACCCCTCTGTCCGCTCCAGCGCAGATCGCCTGACCATGTTGAACGCGCCGATGCCGACAAACGCGTCCGAACCGTGCTCCACATCGGCCGCCTTGGTGGCGGTGGCAAACATCATCCCAAAGGTCTGGACAGCCACTTTCAGCCAGAATGACGGAGTCTCCAGCGCCGGCCCCAAGGTGAGATGGTCGGCCTGTTTCCTGATGGCCAAGGCAACCGCCTTTCTCAGGGTCCCCTGTCTGAAATGGATGTCCGCGTCCGAATAGAGGAGCCACTCGCCGCTGGCCTTTTGGGTCCCGACGTGGAGCGCGTGGACCTTGCCCAACCATCCCGGAGGCAAGGCATCCAGATGCACTGCCCGTACCCGTTTGTCCCTCGCGGCAACTGCCGATATGATCTCACCGGTTCTGTCGGTGGAACGATCATTGACCAAGATGACTTCCATGTCCGGGTAATCCTGCCGGAGCAGGGTGGCCATCGCGGCCTCAATGGTATCCGCCTCATCACACGCGGGAATGACCACACTCAGCATGGGCCAAGTCTCCGGTTCAGGCGGGCATTCGTTTTCAAACAATGAAAATCTGAGCGCACCGCGCCACGCGAGCAGGTAAGAGACAGACCAGAACAGGCAGAACAGGAAGCAATAGCCTGCCACCATCCAGTCGGTAATGCTCATTTCATCCTCTCTCGTTCAAAGATATATTTTCCATCTGTGCAAAAAAACCCGGCTTTTTCCCCAACGGGCCGATTTCTCCACTGCCCGGGCTTCTTTTTTGTCCTGTACATAGATCTTCCATATCAATTTTTTGAAGGCTGTGCAAGATTAAAGATTAAAATGTTTGACAATCTGTGCGAAATAGATTATATAGTTTTTGAATTCTATTCACTTAATGTGCAAGTTTTCTGCGGGTCAGGCTGGTTTCCTGCTTTCGCAGGAATGACAGGAAAGGTACCATATGCAGACTATCAATGAACGATTTCCCAATTTCAAATCTGGGTTTGTGGCCATTGCCGGCGCGCCCAACGTGGGGAAATCCACCTTGCTGAACCGGATGCTGGGTGAGAAGATATCCATCACCTCCCGGAAACCACAGACCACACGCAATCGAATTCTCGGGGTCATTCACAGACCTTCGACCCAGCTCGTGTTCTTGGACACCCCTGGGATTCACCAGCCGAAAAACACCCTGCACACCAGAATTGTGGACGTGGCGCTCTCATCCATGGGCGGGGCCGACCTGATCCTCTTTATGATAGATGTGACAAATCCGGACCCGGAATCGGAAGCCCTGATGCTCAAAAAGCTTGAGAAACAGAAAAGGCCGGTCATTCTCGGGCTCAACAAAATTGACCTCATCCGGAAGCCGCTGATCCTGAAACATATGGACAAATGGAGAGACGCGTACAAGTTTGAGGTGATGGTTCCGATTTCCGCCAAACACGGGCATCAGGTGGACGCGCTCATCACTGAGATGGAGAAGATGCTCCCCAACGGTCCCCCCTATTTCCCCGAGGATGCCATGACAGACATGCCGGAGCGGTTCATCTCGGCGGAGATGATACGGGAGAAGGTATTTCGCTTCACGGGCCAGGAGATCCCATACGCCACCGCCGTCACGGTGGATGATTTCTCTGAGGAGAGGAAGCTGGTCAGGATTCATGCCACCATCCATGTGGAACGAGATTCCCAGAAGGGGATCATCATCGGGAAACGGGGCGCGCAACTGAAACAGATCGGCGAGGAGGCCAGACGGGACATTGAGCGCATGGTCGGGACACAAGTCTTTCTGAAGCTGTTTGTCCGAGTGCAGAAGAACTGGAGCAGGGACACCCGGGCATTGAGGAAGTTTGGTTACTGATTCTCTCATTTCTGATTCTAACGGATTTTGTGAGGCGAGGGGCGAGCGGCGAGGAATGATGCCTATAGCCGCTCGCCCATGGCCGCTCGCCCATGGCCGCTGGCCAAGCATTGAGGAAGTTTGGTTACTGATGATTCTCTCATTTCACCCCATTTTTGAAGGAGACAGAAACATCATCTGCGCGGGACGAGACCCCGGCGCGGATGATCTGGCAGCCATAAGTGAGGCCCGCGTGGCAATTCTGCCTCAGGGATGCAGGGCGTCTCTCTACAAAATGGCCCGTGACCACTGCGCCCATGTGTTCCCCAATTATGATGCAAAGTTCAGGTACCCGGGAAAAATCGGCCAGATTCACCTGTTTCGTGAGACTGGCGTCCCTCATCCGAAAACAGAGACATATCACTCAGTCAAAGACTTTTCCCCATCATCACGAGCCACGAGTCACGCCTCACGCATCACATATCACGAGTCACGCCTCACGCCTCACGCCTCACGCCTCACGCATCACATATCACGCCTCACGCCTCACGCCTCACGCCTCACGCCTCACGCATCACGCATCACGCATCACGCCTCACGCCTCACGAGTCACGCCTCACGCATCACTTTCCCCTTTGTTTTCAAATTTGACTGGGGCGGAGAGGGGGAGAATGTCTTTCTGATCTCCTCTGCCAGGGAGCTTGAGGAGGTGCTGGGGAAGGCCATCAGCTTTGAGAAAACGGGCCAGAGCGGCTTTCTGATACAGGAATATGTCCCATCACAGAACAGAACTCTCAGGGTGGTCATCATCGGTGATGAACGCCTCTCTTATTGGCGGGTTCAGCCAGACAAGGCGGAATTTTGCGCCAATCTTGCAAAAGGGGCGGTGACAGATGCCGATGCTGACCCGGATCTGCAAGCCGAGGCAAGGGCATCTGCCAAGGCATTTTGCAACAGGACCGGGATCAACTTGGCGGGGTTTGATTTTCTCTTCTCAAATGATGAGGTCAGGAGACCGCTCTTCCTGGAGATCAATTATTTCTTCGGCAGGACCGGCTTGGGCGGCTCTGAAAAATTTTATGAGTTACTCAATAGAGCGATTGGAAAATGGATAGACGGACGCTGACTGAATCCTTTATAATGGATTCCGATGAAGATTGGATGAAGAGGGAGCGCGGGAAGGCCAGAGACCTCAGGGGCTCCCAGTGGTGGAATCGCCAATGTGCAAAAGGGATCTGCCACTACTGCCGGCGTCCCACACCGGCCAAGGAACTGACCATGGACCACATCGTGCCCATGTCCCGCGGGGGCAGGACCACCAAGGGGAACGTGGTTCCATGCTGTAAAGAATGCAACACGAACAAGAAACAGTTGCTTCCGATAGAGTGGGAGCAATATCTGGATGAAATCTGAAGGATGAAGGTTAAGGGGCCAAAAAGAACCTGTCATTCCACTGTGTAAAACGATTTTGCAAATCGTTTTTGACAAGGGGCCAAAAAGAACCTGTCATTCCGGATTGGCCAGTCCAAGAAACCCGGCTTCACTTTCAGAATGTTGGGCAATCAGGTTGCAACCAATTTGGTACTGGCATCAGAAGCCGGGTTTCTTTGAATGAAGTTTCCCCTTGACGCCTATGCCGGGCGGGGATAAAGAGGAAAAACAATGATGTCTGTTCACGACCATTCTAATCCGAGTAAGATATTATGCTTTGTGGCAGTGGCAACGCTTGCAGCCCTGACGGGATGGGGTTGCGCCTCAAAGGCGGACAAGCTCCTTGAGGATGCTCGGGCCGTTTACAACCAAGCCCAACAGACCCCTGATATCCTTTCCCATGGGTCGGCCCCCCTGACAGAGGCGGGGGAAGCCTTGGAAAAGGCGGAAAAGGCCGAGGATGAGGCGGAAAAGGAATATCTCGCGAGAGAGGCGAAATACAAGGTCGGGCTTGCCGTGATGTTGGCCGAACGGAAAATCGCGGCAAAGCATATCGCGCGTCTTGAAGGAACACAGGAGGAAGGAGGACAGGAGGAGGTTCAGCGAGAATCCCGTGAGATCACAGACGAGCAACCTACGCTGTCAGGAGCCACTCGCACGGATCGGGGACTGGTTCTGACTCTCAGCTCCACAGCGTTTAAGTCCGGCAGAGCTGAACTCACCGGGGAAAAGGAGAAGCTCGTCCCCCTGGTCGCCTTTTTGAAGGCGCATCAGAAGCGTAAGGTGCTGATTGAGGGGCACACCGACAGCACAGGCAGCGACACGCTGAACCTTTCGCTCTCCCAACGCCGGGCCAATGCGGTCGGGGATATCCTGATATCAGAAGGGATCAGCGCAAGCCGGATCACCACCAAGGGGTATGGTGAAAGTCATCCCATCGCGGACAACGCCACCAAAGCAGGCCGACAGAAGAATCGGCGGGTGGAGATCATTGTGCTTGATGAAGGGGTGAAACTTGGGGCGATGCTCCGGTAAGCGATGGGCGTATTTATGCCCCGTAGGGACTGCTGAAAATAGCCCGGCAATTCATGTCCCGTAGGGACTGCTGA
>JAOZRQ010000240.1:4978-9803 GCA_029940115.1 Desulfobacterales bacterium | reverse complement strand
ACCGCCTTCAGGCGGTCTCGCACCGCCTGAAGGCGGAACTGCAAACTGAAAAGTCTGAACCACCTTTCAGCCAAAATGAAAGATGCCTGATTATCCAATCAAATAAAAGAAACCCCGTTTTTTCAAAAAACTTGATTTCTGCCTCCTTCAGGCAAAATGATGTTTTATTGGGTAATCAGTTGACAATCGGTGGGGCATCTGCTATGAATATTTCCACCGATCGTCAAACTGGCGCGGTGAAACCAGGAATCACAGGAGCGAGGCGACAAAGGAGCCTCACCTCCTGATCGTCAAACCCAGAAACATGGAGAGGTGAAACACATGAAAAGATCAAAGAAACCATCCCGCTCACCCCGAACCAGGCCGGCGTACAGAGTGAGGTCAAAGGTCCGCGCGGCTGAAGGATTCCATGGGCCATCAAGGTTCTAGAGCTTTCAACATAATGTTTGTCAATCCGGAGTTCAGAGTTTACTCTGTGAGTGTCCATATCCGCACAGAGCAGACTCTGAACTCCGGACAATCTTTTTATTGAACTCTATAGGCAGGGCTACGCTGAGACACCGCCGGCTCATAAAGCCGAGCAATGCGCTCTGCAAATCGTCTTATGATGCCCAGGGGAGGCTTCAATCTCCCCGGGTTTCATAAAATGTGCCTAATGACCAAACAACATCCCCGCCGCGCCCGATTCGGATCTCCCCGATAAGCTTGTCCCCGATGTTTTTTATCGGGGAAAACGTTGGGGACAAGCCTTTTGTCGGGATTGCCGGGGGCCTCAAAGGGGGGATGTTTGTTCTGGAAAAAGGGATGGAACTGGAGAATAAGGAATATCTGCTTCAAGGCTGGGAGATGGTCAGGGGAAATGTGGACAAGATCAAGAACCTCTCCCTGGATCTCCTCAACTACGGCAAGCCGTCGGTTGATCTGAACCATCAGCTATGCGATCCGAACCAGCCCGTGAGGGAGGTGGTCCGCCTGATGACATCCCGTGCGGAAGATGGCGGCATTGATTTGGAGATGGAACTGAGCCCGGAGGTGGAGGCGTTCCGCTTTGATCCCGAAGCGATTCACCGGTGCCTCATGGATATCGTCACCAATGCCTTGGATGCCTTTGAAACAGATCCGCGCAAAGAGAAGCGGGTGTGGGTCAGAACCGTCATGCCGGCAGGATGGGGGGTCGAATATCAGGTGATTGACAACGGATGCGGCATGGATGAAGAGATCCGGAAGAAGATATTCCAGAGTTTTTTCAGCACCAAAGGCACCCGGGGGACCGGCATCGGCCTGATGATGACCAAAAAGCTGATTGACCAGCACAACGGGGTCATTGAAGTGGCATCAGAGGCGGGGAAGGGGACGACATTCATCATCCGACTTCCCGCGTGAACGTGAACATACCTGGTTCTGAGGCTTTTTGCGGCCTCCGCCGAGAGGCGGAACGACAACTGGGATGTCCCCGCCGGATTTGGCAATCCCCGATAAAAGACGTCGGGGACAGGTTCCCTGACACTTGTCCCCGACATCCCCGATAAAAAACGTCGGGGACAAGCCTTTTATCGGGGACAAGCATGCCCCCGAAGTCTTTAATCGGGGGATGTCAGGGACAGGTTCCGGCGGGAGCAAAGTGGGTGACTGGCCGAAGATCAAAGCCGTTCTAATCTTCTGACCTTTGTCCTTTCCCCGCACGAGTGCCGGGAAGGGGCAAGGACAGGGGGCAGAGGGGTTATCCTCCGATCAATGTCCACACCACATAAGCGACATAAATCCCCAGCAGGCACCACCCTTCCTTTTTGGTGAGCAGGCGGTCGGTGAAGAGGAATATGAAGAGGACGATCACCGTGCTGACCAGGATGAGGATTGACGTCATCAGGTCTTCTGTCCCGACATGGATGACGGGCCGATCAAGAAAGAGCAGGGCGATCATCCAAGGCAGGCCGAGGCAGATCAGGATGTCGAAGATGTTCGATCCGATGGCGTTGGCCACCGCCATGCTCCCCTTCCCCTGCCTTGCCACGACGATGGACGCGATCAGGTCCGGCGCGGATGTCCCGCCGGCCAGAATGGTCAGGGCAACGATGACCGGCGGAATCCCGATGGAATCGGCAAAGATGATCGCGCTGTCCACCAGGACCCAGCTCAGGCCGCCGATAAGGGCAATGGAGACGACAAATGCCCGCCAGTAAGAGGTCTCCGCGTCACCTGCCAGAAAGCCGATGCCCTTTCCGGTGACATTGTGGACCGCCTGAAACCGGCTCCGCTGTTCCGTCTCCTCCTTCTCCTCCTTTTCTTCAGCAGGGGAGTCTTCAGCAGGGGAGATTTCCGAGTCGCCCCCCATAGGCACAAGAAAGAGGAACGAGATATATCCCGCATACAATACGATGAAGAGGAAGGATTCGACAAGGGTGATCTCGCCGTCCCAGAACGCGTACAGCAGAAAAGCGATGCTGATCAGATAGAAGACCGTATCCCGCACCACCGAGAGGAGCGTCACCCTCGCGTCTCTGATGATCGCGGATATGCCTGTGATCACCAGGATGTTGAAGACCGCTGATCCCACAATGGTGCCGATTCCCACGTCACTGTGGGATCCGCCCTCCTTGAACAGGGCAAGGAAAGCGATGGACAATTCCGGTGCGGACGATCCCATTGCCATAAGGGACGCGCCGGCAACGTCGGAGGGAATCTTCCATACCCGGGATATCTGCTCCAGACTGGTGACGAAAAATTTGTCGGTGATCACAGAGAGAATGTAGATCGCCAAGATGATCACCGACAGACTGATGAGTGTTGTCATGATTCCTCCAAAAAAAATTGAGAATTGAAAATTCGTCCCCCTCCTTGCCCGGCTCGAATTGCCGCCGGATTTGGCAATCCGGCGGGAGCAGAAGGGGGTGACGAATTTATGAATTGCTGTGCTCGGAACTTCCAAGCGATTCCCGGTCGTATTCTCTGCCGCCATATTCCCAGCGCCGTGCGATGTAGAAGAAGGGGGTGTCGAGTGCGGCCACGATCAGTCTCAGCCAGTAGGTCCCCAAGATATAGGTGAGCAGCACCGTCTTAAAGGGCAACGGGTCCGAGGCGAAGACCATCCATGCCAGAATCGAAAATACGGTGTTGTCAATGAGCGCTGAGAGACAGGTGGAAACATTGTTTCTCAGCCAGAGAAACCGTCCCTTTGTCTTTCCCTTTAACCAGTCAAAGAGCCAGATATCATGCATCTGGCTCGTCAGATAAGCGATCATGCCCGCGGCAAACAACGCGGCTTGGGGGATGAACAATGCCCCCATATGATGATGGTAAGGCAGGGCCCAAGCCATCCCCTCTCCTGCCTGCTCCGCTGTCAGCGGCGCGAAGCCGAGGGCCAGAAACATCAGCATGCAGAAGAGCAGATAGCTGACAAACCCAAGCCAAACTCCCCGCCGGGCATATTCGGGGCCGTATCGTTCCGCGAGGATGTCGGTGGCGAGGAACGCGGAGGAGAAGAGGATGGTTCCCAAGGCCACCGGTTCGGGATAGACGGAGAACTGGACCGCTTTCAGCACCTGTATGTTGGCGCCGATGATTGCGAGCGAGATATAGACATAAAGCCCGGGCGGGCCGAAGAGCCGGTTCAGCAAGAGAATCGCGGCGAAACAGGTGGCAAGCATGATCAGCCACAGGCATTCCGGGGGCCAAGTGTTCATCGTGGTGATCAGGGTTTCTGGTGAAAGGTTCATGGGTGATATGCCTTATACCACGCAATAAAGCGTTCTATCCCCTCCTCAATCGGGGTGGCCGGCTTGAACCCCACATCTCTTACCAGATCGTCAACATCCGCGTAGGTCGCCGGCACATCTCCGAGCTGAAGATTGAGGAACTCTTTTTCGGCCGTCTTTCCGAGTGCCTTCTCAATCGCCTCGATGAATTGCATGAGTTGCACTGGATTGTTGTTTCCGATGTTATAGATTTTGTATGGGGCATAGGAGGTTCCGGGATCCGGCGCGTCTCCGCGCCACGCGGGATTCGGTTCGGGAAGCCTGCCCATGACGCGGACCACCCCTTCGATGATGTCATCAATATAGGTGAAATCCCGCTGCATTTTCCCGTGGTTGAACACCTTGAGGGGCTCACCCCGCAATATCGCGTCTGTGAAGAGAAACAGGGCCATGTCCGGACGTCCCCAAGGGCCGTAAACCGTGAAGAATCTGAGACCGGTGCAGTTCATGCCGTACAAATGGCTGTAGGTGTGCGCCATCAGCTCATTTGCCTTTTTGGTGGCCGCATAGAGAGAGACCGGGTGATCCACATTGTGATGAACAGAAAAAGGCATCGCGGTGTTGGCCCCGTAAACCGAGCTGGATGAGGCGAACACCAGATGCCTCACCGGGTTGTGTCGGCAACATTCAAGGATGTTCATGAATCCGGAAAGGTTTGAGTCCACATACGCATAAGGGTTTTTCAGCGAATATCTGACCCCCGCCTGCGCGGCCAGATTGACCACCACGTCAAACGGAGTGTCTTTGAAAAGGGTCTCCATCGCGTCCCGGTCGGAAAGCTCGGTTTTTGAAAAGGAGAAGTTCGGGAAAGGGGTGAGCCTTTCGAGCCGAGCCTCTTTGAGACGAACATCATAATAGGGGTTCAGATTGTCAATGCCTGTGACATGGCAGCCGTCCTTCAAGAGCCGCTCTGCCAGATGAAAGCCGATAAATCCGGCCGCGCCGGTGACAAGGGCCGTTTTGTATTTGAAATCCATCCTAAATCTCCGAGTTGAAGTTTGAAACGTGATGCGTGAAACGTGATGCGTGAAACGTGAGGCGTGAAACGCAACTGGTTCTGACGGATTCATCAT
>JAOZRQ010000240.1:0-4878 GCA_029940115.1 Desulfobacterales bacterium | reverse complement strand
GAACCGCAGATGAACGCTGATGGCCTGCGTGCCGGGCAGAGTGCGGGCTCATCTGTGTCCATCCGCGGTTTGTAATACATAAAACGCAACTGGTTCTGACGGATTCATCATGAACCGCAGATGAACGCTGATGGCCTGCGTGCCGGGCAGAGTGCGGGCTCATCTGCGTCCATCCGCGTTCATCCGCGGTTTGTAAAACGTAAAACGCATTCACGTTTAAGGGGTCATCGAAACACGGAATCCGATGTAATTCTCCCGGGTGTCGGGGGAGTTGCCACGCCGATTGGCACAACGTACCCGGGCCGGCGCGTCGTACCAGCTGCCACCTCGGTTCACTCGTTCAAAGCCGCCGCTGGCATGCACCGGGTTGGCAGACGGATGCATGGCGTATGCGTCCGGGGAATATATATCCTGACACCATTCCCAGACGTTGCCGGACATATCCCATATGCCGAGCCCGTTGGGATTTTTTCCGCCCACAGGGCCGGGGCCCCCGCTGTTGACGCTGTACCGGGCCAGGCCATCCAGATTGATCCCGCCTGAATATCTCTCAGGCTTTCCCCCGCTGCGACACGCGCATTCCCATTCCGCCTCGGTGGGCAGGTGGATGGTGCGGCCGATCTTCCGGGACAGCCACTGGGCAAACATTGCCGCATCGTTCCATGAGACGCCCACGACCGGATGGTTTTCGGAAGTCAGCGCGTTGCCCAGTCTTCCATAATAATCATCACTTCCTGTGCGAATATGGTACTTGCTTCCCTTTTCCATCCATTCGGGATGGCGGCCCGTCTCTTTGGCAAAGCGCATATATTGCCCCACCGTCACCTCATGCCTTCCCATGTAAAAATCATCCACGCAGACCCGATGAACCGGCCGTTCATCATCCCCACAGTTCCCTGTCCACGGGCCGCATCCCATCTCGTAGCATCCGCCCTTCACATACACAAACGCGATGCCGGTAACCGATTCTCTCCATTCACCTGACGGCATGCTCGCCCGATTCTTTCCGGGTTTCCGCCTGGATGGAGGCATTTCATCCCTCCTGCCATGAGGGGGCTTGGGTGCTGTCCGACGCCCTTTGACTATTGGATATGAAGGCTTTTCGGATTCTGGTTGGGACATACGATCTTTGGGAGACTCCACGGGCTTTGCAGGTCGCTGTTTGGAAGGGCGATCTTTGATCACCAACTGATCAACCACGACTTTCTTCCGTCCCGGTTGTCTCAAAGGCTTGTCCCGGGGAGGCATGAAGCAGAATTGCGCTTTCAGATTTACCGATTCCCAAGGGATCTGAGCACCGGACGAGAGGCGTTTCACCCCTTCCCGAACCTTGTCAAGCATATCCGTCACCCCCAGCCCCGGAATCTTGACATGCCGGATGAGCTGGGACGTGTAGAGACCGTATTCTCCCGGTCCCTGACTGACCGCCTCTCCCGGTGAGGCGGCATGAGCGATGACGGTTCCTGCCGGCGAATTCATGGGGGCCAGGCCCTTTTCCGATTTTTGGAAATGGCTGGCAAGGGGATTCTCCCAGCACGCGTCCAAAATCATGAGATTCGCCCAGTTTCTGCTGCTCCTCATCTTTGAGAGAACCATGTCGGCACACACTGCCTTTTGTTCCAAGGCATTTTCCTTCTGGATGCCTGCGTTTACGGGAATCAGATAATTTTTGCCGTTATGCTGGATTCCGTGTCCCGCGTAATAAAACAGGCCCGTGCCGCCCCGGTTCATCAGTCTCATCCCGAAAGCGTCAATCGCCTCCCACATCTGCTGATGGTTCAGGTTTCTTTTTTGGATGACGGCAAACCCGAGTTCCCGGAGAGTCCGGCCCATGACGCACGCGTCATTCGGCGGATTCCGCAACGGGGAGTTCTTGTAGGCTCCATTTCCGATCACCAAGGCAAGTCTGGCATCCGATTTCGTGGTGGAGACCACTTCCAGAGGTCTCCGGCTGGTCGGCCGGCTTTGATCCGGGGGACTCTGGCTGGTCGGCTGACGCTGATCCAGAATGATCCGGCTGGTCGGCTGCTTCTGTTCGGTGACAACACATGAAAAAAGCAGACAGACGCAACAGATGACAAGTGTTTTGACAAAATCCATTTTTTACCATCTCCCTGTATAAATCGCCCGTTGTCCATCGCCACATCTTATATTCGGTGACTGATAACGGCCATACCGAGTCTCAATTTTCAAAGCTTCTGATTTTGGGGAGGCCCCTGCCCATACGCATCAAGCTAAGGGGTTTTCCGGCTTCCAAACCCCTGTCCGAAGCGGCCTTGCGATTTCCGGATGTCATGACGCGCCATTCCAGGATGCCCGTGAAAACGGGGCTTCGAGGTCTTAGCTTGATGCGTATGGGCCCCTGCCCCCTTCCCGTGCCCTGCCCCTGCCCCTGCCCATGCCCATGCACGGGATCCACTAAATCCGTAAAAATCAAAGAAGCCCTTTCTCTATCAGAAAAGACATGGAACGCTGCCCGATGGTTGTCACCTGACTTAATGCCCGGCTCAGGTGAAACACCGCCTCATGGGACACACCGGAGTTGAGCATGACGATGCCCATGCGGATATGCTTTCCCGCCTCGTCCCATGGGGATGCCATCTCCTCCGACTGTTTTCTGGCGAGATGGATCTCATTGTCAATCATATTGACCAGCGCATGGATTATTCTCTCCGCGCCCGGTTTCTCCATTCCAGAAAGGCCATTCATCACTTCAAGGGACTGTGACGCCCAGAGAAGGCCCGCCTTGATCTTCTCGCTCTGGGAAAATATGATGATCGCTTCCCGATTCTCCATAAATCACCTCCGCTTTCACGCCTCACGTCTCACAGACTGGCCAGAAAATGTTCAATGACACGAAAGTGTTCCTGAAAGTTCACAGCCAGAATGCTGTTGTGATCACCATTGTCAAAGACTTTCAATGTCTTGGGGCCGGATGCCCATTCATGAATCTGATGGGTATGAGGCAAGGCCCCTTATAATTCGTCAGCTTGCCCTCATGGTTGCTGATGAGTTGATAGTAAGAGAAGTTTCAGACAAAGTCAATCATTAAAGCGAACAAAGAAACCCGGTTTGGCGGGAAGTTCGCAGTGTGCAAGGATGGAAAGAGACAAAGTCAATCATTAAAGCGAACAAAGAAACCCGGCTTTTTTTCTGTCGGGAGAGAAGCCGGCCGTTCAGAAAAAAGCCGGGTTTCTCGCCCGAACAAAGAAACCCGGCTTTTTTTCTGTCAGGAGGGAAGCCGGCCGTTCAGAAAAAAGCCGGGTTTCTCCCGAACAAAGAAACCCGGCTTTTTTCTGTCGGGAGAGAGGCCGGCCGTTCAGAAAAAAGCCGGGTTTCTCGCCGAACAAAGAAACCCGGCTTTTTTTCTGTCGGGAGAGAAGCCGGTCGTTCAGGAAAAAGCCGGGTTTTTCGCCCGAACAAAGAAACCCGGCTTTTTTTCTTTGTGCCTTTGCGCCTTCCGCCCGGTTCGGATTGGCAAATCACCCACCTGACCCTTTGCGCCTGCCAAAAATGATGCCCGAGGAGAAACAGTCTCTGAATTGGATTCTTCTCTTTGAAAAGAACGGACTGAAAAAAAAAGCTGGATTTCCTCAGATGATATGATATATATATTCCTAGTACACCACTTTTCAAATTCGTACCCCCTTGATCGGCTCGGATTGCCGCCGGATTTGGCAATCCGGCGGGAGGGGTGACGAACTTACGAATTGGTGTACTAGGAAGACAATTTCACAAGCTTGATGAATGAAACATCTGGACGACACAGCGTTTTCTGAAACGCCGGCTCACTCCGAAAGAAAAGCTTCTTTGGGGAAACCCTCACAAACCGCGGATGGACGCGAATGAGCCGGCACACAGGCCATCAGCGTTCATCTGTGTTCATCTGCGGCTCAACCCGTGTCGGAAACCACAAAAACCGTTAGAACCAGGACCCTTTTATGAGAAAGGAAATGTGATATGATGAGAAAAGCATTGTTGGCAATGATTTTGGTGTGCGGAATGTCCGCCAGTCTGTCGGCCGCTCCGCTGGAAATCCTGATCGCGTATGAGAACAGGGAGCAGCCTCCCTATTATATGGGAAACACATCCAAGATTCTTCTTCCCAAACCGGGTGTTGCTGTTGAGATGGTCATGCGACTGGAAAAATGGGTTCCGAACTTGAGAGTGTCCCTGAGCCGCCATCTGTGGCAACGCTGTAAGAAGGAATTGCAGAATGGAAGAGTTGACGGCATCTTCAACGCCAGTTTCAAGCCTGAAAGACTGAGAATCGGGGCATATCCGATGGAAAACGGAAAGGTTGATCCCTCAAGGAGAATCACAACCATTTCCTACTCATTGTATAAACTCAGGACTTCTCCGGTTCGTTATGATGGCAAAAATGTCATCAACTTGAAGGGGGTGATCGGCGCTCCCCGGGGATATTCCATTGTCGGGGACCTGAAGAAGAAAGGTGCCATTGTCGAGGAATCGGACGCCACCGCTTTGGGGCATTTCAAGAATCTGCTGTCCAGGCGGGTGAGAACTCTTGCCATGCAGGATGTCACAGCGGATGCACTACTGAAGAAACGAGCGGACCAGTTCAAAGATGTCGTGAAGATATCTCCGCCGCTGGCCACCAAACCGTATTACCTGATGCTCAGTCATAAATTTGTGAATGAGCATCCTGTTGTGGCTGAGAAAATATGGGATGCCATTGCAAAAATCAGGGAAGAGGAGATGGACAGCATTGTCAGGAAATATGCCGAGTGAGCTTTGTTGATGCACTCACAAACTTCATTTTGAGAAAGTAACACCCGTCGAACTTCCCCCTCATGCTCGGTTCGGACTTCGGCGTGAGACTTCGGCGTGAGACTTCGGCGTGAGCTCAGTCGAACG
>JAOZRQ010000767.1 GCA_029940115.1 Desulfobacterales bacterium | reverse complement strand
ATCAAACTCACCAAACTCATCAAACTCATCAAACTCATCAAACTCACCAAACTCACAAACTCATCAAACTCACAAACTCATCAAACTCACCAAACTCATGCCACTTCCGCCATCTGATCCACATCCGTGATGGCGTTTTCGAATCTACCCACGACCACTGCCGCGGTCGCGTCCCCCCAGACGTTGACTGCGGTGCGGAACTGATCCAGTATCCGGTCAATCGCGAGGATCAGGCCGATGCCGTCAAGGGGCATTCCCACGGCGGTCAGCACGATGCCCATGGTGACCAGACCAGCCCCGGGTATGGCCGCCGCGCCGATGGCCGCAAGGGTCGCGGTGATGAATATCACGACCTGCATTCCAATGGTGAGATCAATGCCCATCAGCTCGGCGATGAAGATGACGGCCACCGACTCATAGAGCGCGGTTCCGTCCATGTTCACGGTCGCACCGAGGGGCAGCACAAAGTTGCCGATCCTCTTGTCCACACCGGCCCGCTTGGAGAGACAGTCCATGGTCAGGGGCAGAGTGGCCGCACTCGACGCGGTGGACCATGCGGTGAGAACGGCCGGAGAGAGCGCCTTGATGAGACGAATCGGACTGTAACGCCCGATGATCAGCACCAGCAACGGCAGGGTGACACAGGCGTGAATGAGCAGCCCCAGTATCACCGTGAGTGCGTATTTCCCCAAAGCCGAAAGGGCCGCCACCCCGAGATCCATGAAGATGGCGGTGACAAGAAAAAAGATGCAATAGGGCGCGATGATCATCACCACCATGACCGACTTCTGCATGATCATATCCAACCCATGGATCGCGTCGGACAGGGTTTTGGACTCCCTCCCGACCATGGCCGCCATGATGGCAAAGAAGATGGTGAAGAAGATGATCTGCAACACATCCCCCTTGGCCATGGCACCGGCCGGGTTCTTGGGGATCATGTTCACCAGTGTGTCAATGATGATCAGGACCGCGCTTTTCTCGCCGACCCCCTGTTTGGTCACCTTGTCCGGGACCTCTGTGGCAATGTTGAGCGCGGCCAAGGATTCCTTGTCAATCCCCTGACCCGGATGAATGATGTTCACCAGAATCAGGCCGATCAGAACGGCCAGACCTGTGGTCGCCATGTAGTAGGTCACCGTCTTCCAGCCGATCTTGCCGAGTTCCCTCACGTCCCCGAGATTGACCACCGCCATGAAGATGGAGGCAAAGACAAGGGGCACAATCATCATTCGGAGCAGGCGGATGAAGATATCCCCCACATAGTTGAAAAAGACCTTCTGCATGTAAACCGGCCCAGAGGTCACCCCGGGTCCGAAGATCTTGTTGAATATGATTCCCAGGACAATTCCTGCGACAATCCCGATCAGTATCTTCCATTGCAGATCGAGACCCTTTTTCTCTTTCGTTTCTTCCATTGTCATCCTCCCATGAAAAATGTCCGTTGTCCGTGTTGTTTGTTGTCCATCAGTTGTCTCCAGACGGCCAGCAACTGGCAAGGCGCAACTGGCAAGGCGCAACTGACCACGGGCAATCCTGCTTTTTCAAGACATCCGGTCTCTATTTCATGTACTTTCGCATGAACTTCCCAAAATAATCCTGCGCGCGAAGATTGTCACAGATGAACATGTTGAGCAGGTTCAGAAATGACTGATTCCCCTTTGCAATGGCAAAACCGTAAGTGTCCGATTTGTACGGCTCGGGAAAGACAACGACTTTGTACAGGGTCTTGTCCCGGTTGTCCTGCACCCAGGTGTTCAGGAATATCTCATCATGCACCATGATATGGGCCTCCCCTTTGGCCGTGGCCTGGGCTGATGCCTCATTGGTGGGGTATTCCTGCACTTTGGCTTTGGGAAAAAAATCGGGAATCGAGCGGATCGCGCCTTTTCCGGTGGTCGCGGCGATGATCAGCTGATCCTCCTTCCCGATCTTCCTCAACTTGTCCATCATTCCCTGGTAGCTCGTTATCTGGCCCACCCGCAGTTGATTGGCCTTCACCTTGTTCAGCATGATGCCGGTGCCGGTGTCATAGTAGGAATCGGTGAAATCCACCCGTTTGGCCCGCTGGAACATCCGGGACATCGCGGCCATGATCACATCAATGTTCCCTTCCTGAACCATGGGAAGCAGGTCGGAAAAGGATTTGGGAACGACTATCTCCAGTTTCACGCCCATGTTCTGGGCAAGTAGCTCGGCGATGTCAATGTCCATTCCGACACGCTCGTTCTCCGCATTGGTGAAGGAAAAGGGCTTGAAGAGCGGGTTGACCCCCACTCGGATCACCCCCTTTTCAATGATCCGCTGCAACACAGGGCTTTCGCCGGCAACGATCTGGGTGTCCGCTGCAACAGCTTGGACGCAAAAGATCGAAGCGGACATCAGCGCGAGCAGCAGACAGATCTGAAACGTCTTCCATCTGTCCATATCAAATACTCCTCCAGTTTGTTGGAAGAAACCCGTTTTCAGGGGGAGTGGTCAGGTTTCCATGCTTGTCCCCCGACATCTTTTCCCCGATACAAAGACAAGTATCGGGGAACACGGCACCGTGACAAAAACCGGGTTTCTTGGTTAAATTGTTCTCGCCATGGAAGGTGTTTGAAAACTCCCCTGCCCG
>JAOZRQ010000239.1 GCA_029940115.1 Desulfobacterales bacterium | reverse complement strand
TTTATCTTATTCAGAAGAAACATCATGGTGTCTGTCCGGCCATACATGGCTTCAACAACTTCTTCAAGTTCTTTTAAAAGTGCTGCTCGTTTATTTTCATCAGTCTGTCCATAGTCAAGCACCACCAGTGAAAACGTATTTTTTACCTGTTGCTGAATAACTTTGAGGCTTTGGCGGTCTTCAATTCCTTTCAGTCCCGGGAGGTCTAATATCTCAAACCGTATTCCTTTTGGCAATTTGAGCAATTCAGGAAAAAGAACGGGCAAAATCGGAGCTTCCACACGCACACGCGGGGCTTCAAGGTCGCTTCTTCTCTTTTTTTCTTTATGATAGGAAACCATGACACCGTCATATCCTTGTTCTTCCTTTGTCGCACGAAGCCGGAAGTAAATCTCCTCATCATCAAGGTCTTTCCATTCTCCGGTTTCCCAGACAGCATTGCGGGTTGGCTCTACGATCATACGAGACTTTTCAGCATGAACAAAAGAGAGCACACCCGCGCTCATCTCATCAGCCTCAATCGGAGCCAGCCGCCGTCCGATCATTGCGTTCACGAGTGTGGATTTACCTGAAGATGTTGTGCCTATGGTAGAAATACGAAGGCTCGGTTTTTCAAGACGCTGAAGCGATTTTTCACAAGCTTCGTCAAACCGCTTCATGGAATTGCCAAGCTCTCCCTCTTGAAATGATTCAGGATCACAGGATGTGATTTTGGAAACAGCCTCTTTAAGCTGAGTCAGAAATTTTTTTGTCGCTTCAATTCGTTCTGTGGGACTCATATCATATCTCCGTAATCAGGGTACTAAACACGGTAAAACTCCTCATTTTCATAAGTTTCTTTAGGGAGTCGTTCAGAAATTTCTATCCCTGGATTTAACCGAGAAAGTTCCTTAAAAGCGTCATACATCTTCAACATATTGCTATCTCTGCCAAAGCGTTCATCTTCCTTATCCATTGTGGTCTTGATGTAATAAACATCATGTTCCTTCTGCTGATCATACTCAGTTTCATCAAACAGATTTTGGTATTTCCAGTTTTTTTCAGAACTATAGCCTATCCACTGTTTTTTTCGGAAAAGATTTTCTGCTGTTTCCGGAGTCAGATGACCTTCGGAACGTAAAGCATCAATCAAATTGGCCTCTTTTGCGGAAATTACCATCGTCAAAATATACTTTTGTTGAATGGATTCTCCGGAGGGCCTCGAAGAACTGAGTGTACTAATTGGTGTCGGGACTTTATTTTCTGAGGCTTTATTTTGAGGAGAAAGTAGTCCCGCGCGATTTATCCTGCCGAAACAGAACAAAGCCGTTATAAAAAAAGTGATAATTGAAGCATCAGTCTTTTTAGGACTGGTATCAGGATATTTAGAACGGCTCACAAGTTTGAGCAACTTGTCTAAAGGTCTTTTTTGAAAACGCTCAAGCAGATACAAACTGTTTTTCTCTATATCTTCAAAGTTTTGTCCTTCCGTGAAAGTAAAGCATTTAAATAATTGAACCCATTTTTTTACTGCCGCTTGGTAACGTAGCGATGGATTTCTAGAAGGAAAGTCATTACTGAAACTTTCGATTTCTTCCCATAATTTTTTTATTATATCTTCCATATCATTCATATTGAATAGTCCTTATTTTTTTGTTCAATTTTTCCAACAACTTAAACACAGTTGGCAGCGCGTTGTTTTTAACAGTGACGGGCTTATATTGCTGAAAGCAACTCCCTCTCCTACAATGCAAGTCGATCCGGAAGCCCACACAATTCTGTCCGTTGTCACAGGCATGTCATCCGGCCTTCCCAAAGGCTGTCTTCCAGCATCTCATTTTGTCAATCAGTTTGTGAATCTGGAACCAGATTGACCCATGAAGATGGCCATGATGGCACTCGGTTCTATCTGCATCCTCAACAAAACGCCCCAGATCGTATTTTTGAATATAATAGGTTCAAAGCATCGCGATGTCAGCACCAAATGTCGCACAGTCAGATCCTCGTTCCCATCAGGAAACCTGACAAAGTTGACACTAATTTCCAGAACCGGCCAGGCACTCCCTTAAAAATGGAGTCAGGGCATTCCAATCCTACAAACACAATATCTCAAAGAACCGCCTTCTGAGAAAACCATGCTGTATTCCAAAGACTATCTCATTTTCCAGAACTCTTGTCAATCAGTTTTTTTCTGGATGATCCCCGCACCTGCATCCAGAGGCCGTCCTTCAGTATCCCATTTTCTGAAACTTTTGCCAGCCAGCTTGTGAATCTGGAAACAGATCTTCCCATGGCCCCAATATTTTCCTTGGTTCTGAATCAAGGCGATCTGCATCCTTAATAAAGCATCCCAAGTCATCCTTACATAAATGGGTTCAAATCATCACGATATCAATCACGAAAGGGATACCCATTCCCATCAGAAAATTTGGAAGTGAGTTTAGCGGAGGTTTCTCAGGATGTCAAGCTTTTTTGAGAACCCCCCAAAAAAAATTGTTTCGCTTTGAAAGGGCCTCTCCATCAGGAAACCTGACAAGCCTCACACTGATTTCCGATCAGTCACGCGCTCCCTTCAAAAGGGAGTCAGGGATTCCAATTTCTCAGCCACTCCCTCAAAAAAACGCCCTTCTGGGAAATTCGCTCTTGGGAGTCCATGATCTCCATGATCAGGCAGTCAGATCCATGAGACCTGCCAATTTTTTCCCTGCAATCCTCTGAGTAATTGTCTGTCACACAACATGGAAATTAATGGTGGCAATGGTGTTTGGCTCAGAGTCGGGGCATCACCCGCGCCTGTGCCCCAAAGACCATTTTCCAGCATCTCATCTTTTGGAACTCTTGTCAATCAGTTTTTTTCTGCCTTCCTCATGCCAGAAATTCTTTTTTATGAGCATCACCCGCGCCTGTGCCCCAAAGACCATTTTCCAGCATCTCATTTTTTGGGATGCCTGTCAATCACTTTCTTCTGGGTGCCCGCGCCTGTATCCCATGAAGGCGATCCTTGGTTCAGAATCAAGGCGCCTAGCATCCCATCTTCCAGAACTCTTGTCAGGCAGTTTGTGAATCCGAAATCCGGAACCCGACTGACCCATGAGGATGGCCCTTGGTTCTGAGGCAGGGCGATCCGCAACTTTCCTCCTGCCGGAGCAACCGCCCATGTCTTCTCGAACTCATTGCCGAATCTCCTTTCAGGCATCTTGCTGAAGGCGTCCTTGTCATCCTCGCCCTCAGCGAGGAACACCCGTTTTCCGGTTCCGCCAATGTGTTGTTGGTCAACAATTTCCTGCCGCCTTGTCTCAGCAGCTTTGACCCTCAATGCCCACCTCCCAAGGAAATCCGAAGCCCCCTTCTGCCTGCCGCCTTTGTCCCCATCTTCCCACATTTTTCAAAGCTTGAACTCAATCTCTTTTCTGGAATGATCAATGGTGACAGTGTATAAGCTGAGTATGTCGTTTCCCAAAAAGCCATTGATTCCAATATCGGAACATATGTTGCCAAATTCCAACTCGATGTTCCTCATCTCATGTCCATCCATTGTCACACTGTCCACTTTTTGGGCGATCACCTCCTGAGTCCCTCCTCCGATTCCAAACAATCTTGTGATTGTGGCATGCTTCTGAAAGTTGAAGTCAACCAGGTCAATGTCAATTGCCGTCGTTGCGGAGCCGGTGTCCAGGATGCAGTTGCCAATCTCATGCTCCGATCCCTCATATGCCAATTTGAAACTCACCCAGACCAGTCCGCCCCTCCATTCAAATCTCATGTCAGCACTCCCTTGAAAGGCACATTTCTGACGATGAATCTTTCAGAGGTGGCGGGCAGGGAGAAGAGCACGTCCAATCCCTTCCGCTTATATTGTCTGTAAGCCCGCATGATCTCCTTTCCGTTGTCACTGATTTCCAACACTTTGGCTTCGATGATCTCAGATTGGCCTTCGGAAATCCTCTCCTCAACAATGTCACCAATCAGAATGAATTTGTCCGGATGCTCTCTTTTTATTTCTGTCCATTTCATGCCTGAAGCTCCTTTGCGAAATTTTCTCTTCACCATCATAAAACTGCCTGGTCAAATCCTTCAGGAGACTGATGGCCATTGTACCGGCTCGGAGGGGCATTTGCGGAGTTTTGTGGACTTCAAGTTGATGCCCCTGATGATCCCATAAGTCTCAACAAAAAGGAAAACAATGGTTCTTTTGCAAGATCATCATGGTCTGCGGATACCTTGAAAAGATTATATATTATTTCAGGTGTATATATGGTTTTCTTCCTCAAAAATTTGTTGATGATTATACAGATCAACTCAAGAAAATCATGACCATGAATATAACATCTGACATCCAACTTTTTATTTACTCAAGTTTCGCACCCCTATGTGAGCCCATTTTTCAAGGGTTTCAGGAGATGGTCGACCTCGAAAACCCACTTTTTGGGCAATGTGAGATCAGGCACTTGCACCCCATTATGACCAAAAATTGAATCAGAGGGACCCAAAATTGATTTGACCATCTGTATTTACTCAAAAATTTGGGTGCGAAACTTGAGTTATTTAATCTCACCGAAGCAAGTTCTCCTTTAAAATCATTCAATTCTGCCAATCGCCCGTTTTTGTTCAAATATCTTTTGACATAGATATCCGTGTCAAAGGAAAATTTGCCTTTGTCATATTTGATTATTTTCTCAAAGTTGAGATAAGTCAAACGCCATTTTTCCTTTGAATTGACATGTCTGACCAAAAATAAATCTGTCAGCATGGGAACAATAAAATCATCTTTGATGGGCTTTGTGATCTTATATTTTTTCAGACAATGCCTGTTTATGTTTTTGATTGTTGAATCGGTGAAAAAATACATCTCCATGTTGGCGTAATCAGTCGCCAACAATTTCGGGTTAATCTCCCTGACTTCGGCCAACCAGTCAAAATCACTGTCAATAAGGCAAAAAACAGCATTGTCATCTGATAATTCATGAAACAACATCTCAGCGAGCGTCTTGATTGATGACCCCTTTTTTCTGTGAGCTGGCTTTTGTCAGCGAAGGCAACATTTCAGAGATGTCAAGAGGCGTTGTCAATCCAAATTTGGCAAATTTTTCACTCCTCTCCTTTAAGGAATCAACTTTTTTCGCCAATTCGGAAAAAGTGAGTCTGTCAACATTTTTCTCAGGAGAAGCAATTCTCTTTACAATGTCCGCATAGATTTTGCTTGTATCGGTCTCGCCTTGGCTGCTGGCGCTCAGAGCCTGCTTGCGGCTCCAATCATATGCTCGTTTCAAGGCCAAATCCACTATGGAGTCAAAATGATATTCATAGGTGTAAAGTTAAAGGTTCTCGGTTCAGGGTTTCGGGATCTGGTTCCAAAGGATTGAGAACCTAGTAATTGACTGGGCAAAATGGCTTGGATTGTCGACAGATCTGTCATTTTGAAATTCCTCAGTTTTTTTATTTTTTAAACTGCCCGCGCCTGTGTCCCAGAGGCCATTTCTCAGCCTCCCATTTTCCGGAACTCTTGTCAACCAGTTTTTTCTGGATGATCAACCGCGCCTGTGTCCCAAAGACTGTCTTCCAGCATCTCATTTTGTCAACCAGTTTGTGAGTCTGGAACCAGTTTGACCCATGAGGAAGATGGCCTCAACGGCTCTTGATCCTGAACCAAGGCGAGCTGCATCCTCAACAAGACGCCCCCAAGTCATATCTTTAATATTATAATAGGCTCAAATCATCGCGATCAAATGCCGGGCAGTCAGATATATGACTGAATTCGAGAATAGGACATACCAAGATCTTCCCCGGAAATTTCAAAGTTTCCGACGCACTGTCGCGTCACCCTGCAACAGCCGGTTCACGGTATTGAGCAGTCGCTCCCGGTCGATCTTCTTCTCATACGCGTTGAAGCCGACGCGCATCATCCGGACGCGGTCTTCGGGCGAGTCGAGGGTGGTCAGGGCCACAGCCGGAACATCTCTGTACCTCTCGCTGCTTCTCACCTGCTTGAGAAAGGCCCACCCGTCCATTTCCGGCATCTCGATATCCGACACGATCAGGTCAAAGTCTCCGGTCTCCATCAGTTCCAATGCCTCCAGCCCGTTCACCGCGGCCTCCACCGTGAACTGTGACGTGAGATAGCCTTTGACCAACCGACGAAAGAAGGCCGCGTCCTCCACCAGCAGAATCCTGCGACGTCCGACATCAGACGTTGTGGAGACATCGGAGACATCCTCCCGCCGGCCCGAATCCGCCTTCTCCAGCAGACGATAGATATCCGGAAACAATGTCATCCGATCAGAAACGATGGCGGTGCCGAGGATGCCATCCTCAACATGGCTCTCCTCGTTCAGGGTCAGGGGCACGGTCACGACATCCTTCACACGGGATATGAGGATGCCGAAGGGCCGGGAGGTGTGCCTCGGCATAAGGAGGTACATCTCCTCCGCCGCCTCAACGCACGGAGAGACATTCAACAGCCGGTCCAGACGGAGAATCAGGGTGGAGATGCCGTCAATGGTGATGTATTCCCTGCTCCCCACCGACTCGATCCGGCTGGCCGAAAAATCCTGCACCCGCCGAATCATCGCCAGTGGAACCGCGAAACGCTCATGCACCCCGTTTTTGAAGATCAGCACCCGCTGGACATCGGCATTCTCCGAGGAGACGCCCTTTTTCACGGCCTTCTCAGGCTCGGAGATGAACTCCACGCCGGTGTGTCCGGCAATCCCATGAATGTCGAGAATCAGCGCCACCGCGCCGTCTCCCATGATTGTTGTCCCGGAATAGATGCTCAGGGACTTGAGTCTCGGATGGATCGGATTCACCACGATCTCCTCGGACCCCATCACCCGATCCACCACCAATCCAAAGCGCTGGGTCCCAATCTTCACCACAGCGAAGAGAAGCGCCTGCCGGATCCGCTCCCCTCCTTCCATGGCCGCCTTCGCGATCCGGCTGTGTGTCTCGGTGATTTTCGAGCGGGTCTCCTCTGTGAACTTCCCGGGTCGGCTCAATGTCTCCGCCATCCGGACGATGGGCAACAAGGTGTCCCGCAACCGATAGATCTCTTGTCCGCCCGCATACTCGATGCCGGCAAAGACCTCCTCGTCATAGAGACACACCAGTTCATCCACACTGACCTTCGGGATCGCATATCGCTCCTTTCCCACCTCCACGATCAGGCAGGGGATGATCGCGAGGGTGAGGGGAAGCCTCAGATGGATGGTGGTCCCCTCCCCTTTCTCCGAGTTCATCTCGACGGAGCCGCCCTGTTGCTCCACCGAGGATTTCACCACATCCATTCCGACCCCGCGGCCCGATATTTCGGTGGTCCTCTCCGAGGTGGAGAAGCCGGGCATCATGATGAGGGAGAGAATGTCCCGCTCTCCCATGCGATTCAGCTCCTGTCTGGTCTTCAGGCCCCTTTTCAGGGCCTCCTCCTTGATCACCTCGGAGTCGATCCCGCTTCCGTCATCCTGGATCACGATGTGGATCTGACCGGCTTCGTGAAACGCACGGACGGTGATGGTACCGCTCTCCGGCTTTCCCTGCTCATGCCGCTCCTCTGGAATTTCAATCCCATGGTCGCATGCGTTCCGGATGATGTGGGTCAGGGGGTCCGAGAGGGATTCAAGGATGGTCTTGTCGAGTTCCACCTCATCTCCGATGGTGTGGAGCAGGATCTGTTTGCCCATTTTTCTCGATATGTCACGCACGATCCGGGGCAACTTGCTGAAAAGGTTGCCCACGGGCTGCATGCGGGTCCGCATGATCGTCTCCTGAAGCTGGGTCGTGACCATGTCCATGCGCTGGGAAATGCCCCGGAGTTCCGGGTCGAGCTCGTTCACCGTCAGGAGATGCTGGTTGCGGACCAATACCAGCTCTCCCGCAAGGGTCATCAGCAGGTTCAGCAGATCCACCTTGATGCGGACGGTTTCTGAATGGTCTCCATGCGCTTGGGGAACGGGGTTTGTTGGCGCGGGTTCCGGTTCGATCCGAGGAGCGGAATGGTCGAGCAGGGCCGAGACGCGGCCATGGACCGCGTCGATGTCCGTCTCCTCACTCTCCCCGACGTTGGCGACCATCCGGTTGAGAAGGTCACACCCTTCGAGGAGTGCCTCGATATACTCGGATTCAGGCTGAATCTCCCGTGAGCGTATCTTCTGGAGCAACGTCTCCATGGCATGGGAAAGTTTGGATATCTTTCCCAGTTCCAGCATCCCCGCGCTCCCCTTTATGGAGTGGACGGCTCGGAAAAGCTTGTCAATCAGGTTCGGATCCGGATCCGAGGCTTGACTTTCGAGTATGAGGAAGTCCTCTTCGATGTGTTCAAGGTGCTCCTTTGATTCAGCAACAAATATCTCGAGCATCTCTTGGTCAAAAAGGCGATCTTTTTCGTGATCAGATTCATCCGCCGATGTCTCAGGCGGCTCCACGGATTCCTTTGCATCTAAGAGAGGGGTTGGCGTGTCCGGAATAGGCGTTGGCGTATCCGGGAGAGGGGTTGGCGTATCCGGGAGAGGGGTTGGCGTGTCCGGGACCAGCTTGGGCGTGTCCGGGACCAGCTTGGGCGTGTCCGGGACCAGCTTGGGCGTGTCCGGGTCCGCGGCTTTGTCCACCAGCAACGCGGAGAGACGGCCGTGCGCCTCCTGTATATCTGTATTCTCGCTCTCCCTGACATTGCCGATCATTCGGTTGAGCAGATCGCATCCTGTCAGCAATGCGTCAATGTATGGGGATTCAGGACGGATCTCCCGGGACCGCATCTTCTGAAGCAGTGCCTCCATCACATGGCTCAGTTCGGCGATCTTTTTGAACTGCATGAATCCCGCGCTCCCCTTTATGGAATGGATGGCCCGGAAAACCTTGTCAATCAGGTTCGGATCCGGGTTTGGGGACTGGCTTTCCAGCGCAAGGAAATCCTGTTCAATGTTCTCAAGATGCTCTTTGGCCTCATTGACGAATGCGTCGAGTATCTCCTGATCAAAGATGAACGCCTCTTCCGGGGCAAGGTCCTGATCCGCAGGCTGATGACCATCCATAAAGAATCCTCCTCCTCAGATATTTTGATTATAACGCTTTTTGGGGAGGCCGTGCCCGTGCCCCCCTTGCCCTGCCGTGGGCACGGACATGCCCGTGGCCATGGGCGTGAACATGCATGTGGGCATGTGAGGTGCCCCAACGGGGCACGGCAGGGGCACGGGCTCCCCTAAATCCGTTATAATCAGCAGATGTTTTAGTGACCCGAGCATTAGTGTAAACTTGGGACCATCGTGCTGACACCCTGACCCCTTAAGGGGAATAAGTACCCGGCCAAAAGTTATCCGGAATTTTGTCTCACACAAAGGCGCAAAGAAAAGACTGCTTCCTCATAAATCAGTTGCCACACTTCCACCGGTGCTTTGATCTTGATGATCCCAGTTTGTAGTTCCTCCTTCAGGCGGTGTGAGACCGCCTGAAGGCGGAACTACAAACTGGGCCCGGACAATCTTTTTGTTGAACTCTATAGCATGACCTCAACCCCTCCTGCTCAAGCACATAATCCTTAATAAATGAAATTTTTACACAAGTTTTCAATGGAATGCAAGCGATTTTTTCGGATTGGCAGATCCGAACCAGAAAGCAGGGGATTTGTCAATCCCCGCGAGCATTCCAAGGCCGCTCGGTTCGGATTGGCAGACTCGAATCGAAGTGAAGGTGGGGATTTGTCAATCCTCCGCGAGCTTGGGGGGAATGATCGGATTCTATAGAAGGTGTTTGAAAACTCCCCGTGCCCCTCCTGCCCGTACCCCATCTGTGCTGGTTTCGGGCAGGGGCACGGGCAAAGGGCAGGGCACACGGGTGGCAGATGTTTTCAAACACCTTACTAGAGTTCAACAAAAAGATTGTCCCGGGCCCAGTTTGTAGTTCCGCCTTCAGGCG
>JAOZRQ010000238.1:7158-9897 GCA_029940115.1 Desulfobacterales bacterium | reverse complement strand
GGACTCGGCGGGGACAACCACAGGGATGGCTTATAAGAAGGGGACTCGGCGGGGATAACTACAGGGATGGCTTATAAGAAGGGGACTCGGCGGGGACAACTACAAGGATGGCTTATAAGAAGGGGAATGGACATTTTTTATAAGCCATCCTTGTAGCAAACGAGGGGAAAAAACCCGGTTTCGGTCAAGGGGGTGAAGGTTAAGGGAAAAGAAACCGGGTTTTGGCGCTTAAATTTTTTTTAAGCACTGAGGACCAACCTTGGCAATCCTTTAATCCCACGAATCTTGGTTCAGACAATGGAGGCATCAAAAAAAATTGAGAGTGGATTCCGGGTCAGATGACGGGAACCTCGTCTGAAGGGGGTGAAGCCTCGGGGATTGCCGGTTCCCATCATTTGCCCGGAATGACAGATTTGCAACTCGTGGCTGATTGAAAAGATGCCGCCCGACTCTGCCAACGAGGATGCCTGTACCATGGGGGATGACGAATGTCAACAACTTTCTGCACCATAAACCCGCACAAACCCAAAAAAACGACGAATCCCACGCCAGCAAAGAACAACACTTTGTTTGACATTTCAAGTTTTTCTTGATAATGGGGGAAACGCGTTAAAACGCAAGAAGGGCTACTCAGTCATCGAGGTTGAAAGGCATTGAGTTTCAAGTTGTGAAGGTTGAAAGGCAATGAGACCGCCCTTCTTGCACTCCTTTTGTTGAGCTCTCCCACACTTGAACTGGTGCCCTGAAAGCTTGCGCTGAACCTCGGTTGAACCTTCTGGTGGGCCAAATCAAAGATGGACAAAAGTCGTCTGCCAAAAACCGGACAAAAGTTTCACCCACATCTGACAATCGACACAAAAAAAACGGCAACCACCAACGTGGCGGCAACAAGCAAACCTGAAGCCTACGGAAACAAGCAACCCCTTAAACCTTAACCCTTAACCCTTAACCCTTAACCCTATCTTTACTGATTTACATGGGAGATACCATGAAGGAAATTGTCATCGTTTCAGCATGTCGGACAGCCATCGGCGCGTTCGGCGGAACCCTGCGCGACATGAACGGCGCAGCCATCGCAAGTGTCACCATGGCAGCGGCGATCCGACGGGCAGGCATTGACCCGGAGATCATAGATGACGTCCGGTACGGATGCTGTCTTGAGCATCACGACACCCTGAACGTGGCCCGTGTGGCCTCGCTCATGGCCGGCATACCTGACACCGTCCCCGCAGTCACCATCAACCGAGTCTGCATATCCGGCATGGAGGCCGTCATATCCGGCATGGCCATGATTCAGGCCGGCATGGCGGACGTAATCCTTGCCGGTGGCGTCGAGCACATGTCCGGCGCGCCCTACACCGTTCCCAACGCCAGATGGGGATGTCGCTTGCAGGATCAGACCTTCGTGGATTCCATGATGCATGCGCTTCACTGCGGATCGCATCTCATCCCCCTTTCCGATGATGGCCCGCTCAACACGACAGAGGCTCCTGCCAGTCTGTTCCTCGGAAAACCCTATATCATGGGACATACAGGGGAATTTCTCGCGCAATATCTGAACATCAGCCGGGAGGAGATGGATGAGGTCGCCCTGAGGAGCCACAACAACGCGGAGCGGGCCACCCATGACGGCTCATTCAAGGAGGAGATCGTGCCAGTTGAAGTGCCCCAGCGGAAGAAAGATCCGATCATCTTTGACAAAGACGAACACTTCCGCCCGGGCATCACCTTGGAAAAATTGCAATCGCTTCCGCCTGCCTTTGTGCCCAAGACCGGCAAGGTCACTGCCGGAAACGCGAGCGGCATCAATGACGGGTCATCCGGAATGGTCCTCATGTCTGCGGAAAAGGCAGACGAACTCGGGCTTACGCCGATTGCAAAGATAAAGGCGGTGAGCAGGGGCGCCTGTCATCCCTCCATCATGGGGATCTCTCCTGTGCCTGCGGTAAGGCGGTTGCTTGGAAACAGCGGCCTCAAACTTGAGGATTTTGAACTGATCGAACTCAACGAGGCCTTTGCCGCCCAGTATCTCGGATGCGAGAAGGAACTCGGTCTGAACCGGGAGATCACCAACATCAACGGCTCTGGCATCGGTCTGGGGCATCCGGTGGGGGCCACCGGATGCAGAATCATGGTCACGCTGATCCACGGCATGAAGCAAAAAGGAAAAAACCTCGGCTTGGCAACCCTCTGCGGCGGCGGGGGAGTCGCCATGGCATGTGTCTTGGAGATGATGGCGTGATGCGTGACTCGTGATTCGTGACTCGTGAGGCGTGACTCGTGATCTATATTTCATGCTTTACGTTAGTATCAGAACCCAGAACCCAGGACCCAGAACTTATGACAGAGAACGCAGGGATTACCACCCACAAGATCAAATGGTGTGATTTGCGATGTGAGGATGCGGGTTTTGCAAAAGTCGATGCGTTGGATGGGAGTTGCCGCACATTTCAGTCGTTGTGGTGCGGCAAGCTGAACAAACATGTGACCAAAAACGCACCCTGTGAGGCGGTGTTCGGGAAGAGGCGGCCGACGACTGGCCTGTGAGGAAAGAAACCCGGCTTTTTTCCGAATGGGCCGATTCCTCCTTTGCCAGAAAAGCCGGGTTTCTTTTGCCACATGAAACCATTGATCCCAAAGAAACCCGGCTTTTTTCCGAATGGGCCGATTCCTCCTTTGCCAGAAAAAGCCGGGTTTCTTTTGCCACATGAAACCATTGATCCCAAAGAAACCCGGCTT
>JAOZRQ010000238.1:0-7058 GCA_029940115.1 Desulfobacterales bacterium | reverse complement strand
ACCCGGCTTTTTTCCGAATGGGCCGATTCCTCCTTTGCCAGAAAAAGCCGGGTTTTCTTGCCACTGATCTGTGATGAACAAGAAACATGAAACCATCCTTTTCCGCTGGTTGCCGCTTCTCCTTTACTGCCTTCTGATTTTCGTCCAGTCCTCTTATCCCGCGGTAGGCGTCCAAGAACCACCCCATATAGACAAACTGGGGCATTTCCTCGGATACGGCCTTCTCGGGATCCTTTTTTTCAGGGCCTTCATGACCACACGCGTCCAGAAGGATGGGAACATGCTGATGATGTTCAGCATGATCTCATCGGTTCTCTACGGGGTTAGTGATGAAATTCATCAGTATTATGTGCCGTTCCGAGATGCTGACATATGGGATCTTTTGGCTGACACACTCGGTAGCCTCTATGGCGTCTTTTTTTACCAGCTCCTGTCGAGAAAGAGACACAAGTTGCCGCGTCAAGCCCGCTCTGTCCGTGAACCTGAACGTGAACCTGAACGTGAACGTGAACGTGAACTTTCATTTGCGGACAAGTGTAAGTACCCGGCCAAAAGTTTTCCGGGATTTTTCTTGGGAGGACAAATCTCACAAACCGCGAGTCCTTTGAATCTGTTCCGTCTCGCTAACCGAAAACCATATCATACTCTGCAAGAGGGAAAGAAACTGTTTTTACAATATGTTCCCGATGTCTGGCAATATTCTCCAGCCGCTTGTAAACCGGGGCGTCAAAATACTGTTTCCCGCACCTGTTGCAAACCCATGCGGGAACATTGTCTATATAGAGGGTCTGTTTTTTGTGGTGAAACCTGGCCCGGATGACACGCTGCTCGGCCCTGCCCTCGCAAAACTCGCAAGTCATATTTTTTTTCATTTTTACCTCTCTTATCTCTCATTCTTCTTGTGCATAAGCGGTTATGATCAGCAGAACACCGGAAGGAAGAAAGCGGCATACCACATACGCACGATGAGCGTCTGTCGTCTCACCGACAATTTCATAGCGTGTGCCTCTATATTCTGCCTTTTTTCGGAATTTACATCATCTGGTTTTGCAACTTCCAAATTTCCGCACCAATACTTGTGTGTTTGGATATTTTCCGAATTCTTCAGGTAAGTCAGTTCGACCGGATAATTGGTGTCATTCTTTTCAATGATAATTTCATGGCTTTCATCAGGAAGGGATATTGTGATTTCTATGGACTTTAATTTGTTGAGAAACAGGATGGTTTCCGGGGCAATATCCTGTAAGCCCCTGATTGTTTTTTCTTCTCCTTTATCCAAAGGAAGAATGATTGTCGTCCAATCACTTTTGATGCCTTTCGGGGGATTATCAATCCACTTGGGCACAATATACCCCAAGCCGGTTTCTTCATCCTTCTCAGGCAGCATAAAAGAAAATCCGTTTGAAAAAATATGTGGGCAGGATGTGACTTTAAAAACGGATTTGAACCCGATGCCTTTTTCTCCGATGTAGCCCTTGTTTTTGTTTTTTGCTTTTGTTGAATTTCCGACCTTACAGATCGCCTTAACATTTTCTTCATTGAACCCAACTTCATTGTTTTCAATGATCAACACAACTTGATTCTCTCCATTCAGATTCATGCCCTTCAAAAAGAAGTAAAATGATGGGATGTCATTCAAATATTCGTTATCTTCGGCGTTCTGAATAAGTTCAAAGATAAAATGTGTATCCTTCGCGTATAGGTCGTCTGCCAGTATTTTTATACTGTTAGCAAGGCTTTCGTGGGGAAAATCTTTCAACCCACTATATTCTGATCGTATTTCATTTATAAGTTGGTTTGGTTTCATTGGATCCTCTCCACTGTAATTACGCCATACGCTACCGGCCCAGCAGTAACATCCGCCCTTTCCACAGCGATATCCAAGTCCTGAATACGGCGAGCGTAATCAGTCTCCGCCGCTGCGATCTGGGAACGGCGCATTTTCTGAATTTTCTCATTGCTCGCCTGCCCGAGCTGCTCTTCAAGAAGTGAGATGCGGGCCTTATGGCTTGTTGCCAGACTCTCTCTACGATATTCAGACAGTTCCCGGGTCTGTCGTTGATGCGTTGCACACGCTTCAGACCAGAGTTTGTAATGCTGAACATCCAATTCGTCCCACACCTCGGAATTTGCCACATCCGCGTTTCCGGTCGGGTCTTTTTCTGCCTTCTCAAGCAGACCGGCAAGATGTTCGGTGACCGTCTCTGAGGAGGCGATGGGCTGCAAAACCAAGTCCTCCCGGATGCCGTGAAACTGCCATTGATAACATCTTGAAGATACAGCGTGACAAGCCTGCGTATCGAAGCAGGCGACAGCCAGAAGCTTGATGCCTGTTCAATCTCCCGTTTTATTTGATCTTCGGGCAGTCGGATGCCGAAAAGCTCAAACTGCTTCTGCTCAAGAGCCTCCTGTTCCTGTATCAATCGGATATTGTTGTCAGCCAATTGCCGAAGTTTATCTTGTTGATCCGCTTCATTCAGCGAGAAGTTCTCCGCAATGTTTCGGATTTCCCGGGTGATCTCTCCGAGTATCTCCTCACTGGCACCAAGGGCATTGTTGAACACACCAATCCGCATCAGACACCGCTCATAGATATCCGCGTCCACTGTTCCCGGCGTGATCAGGTTGAAGATGGCGATGGTCTCGCTTTTCTGCCCTTTCCGATCGATACGTCCGATTCTCTGTTCAATCCGCATCGGATTCCACGGAAGATCATAATTCACAATGCAATCGCAGAACTGGTAGTCCAAGCCTTCGCAGCCAATCTCAGAAAACAGAAGAACATCAAGACATTCATCTTGGTCCCGTTGCATCTTGAAACGATTCCGAAGCTCGACACGATCTTCATCCGGGGTCCACCGGTTGCGAACTGTCTGCATTTCCTTGACAAAGTGACGGGCTTCCGAGGTCAGATTCAGTTTCTTTGATAGATGATACCAGTTCTGGTCAAAGACCCGAAGCAGAGTCGCAAGATCAAGAGATGCAAGGGACACCACATTGCCTTGTTCAATCCGACGCCGTTGCTGGTATGACAGATTGTTGATGACCGCCTGCTTCCAGCAGTCCTCGAACAGAGAGGGAAGCAGACCCTCAAGGTATCTTGCGAGGCAGACTGATGTCTTATGGAGCAGATTGTTCAGGTTGTTTTTCATACTCTATCATGGTAATGAATGGAGGAAAAAAACCCGGCTTTTTCATACGGTTAAAGAAAATTAGCTTTTAAAAAAAAGCCGGGTTTTTTTGCCGTTGAAATACCATTTCCCTAGATGGTCGACGAGCCGACCATGCCCGCTCCTTATAATGGGGGTTAAATCTTCTGCGTGTCTGTTGCCTGCCAGGCTGTTTCAGATCGGATAAATAAAAAGCCGATCATCATCCCATTTCATGAGCCATTCCGAATTGAATGTTCGGTCAGTGCCCCGCGGCCAAGGCATGTTCCGAACTGCCGCCGACCTGACCGCTACGCAGGGTCAGCTTGGCGATGGGGCAGACCGGGAAAAAGTCCTCGCGGCCGTTTCCGCAGCGGGGGTCGGGCCGATGCCAGTCACTGTGGTACAGTCGCGGCCTTCAGAACTGTGTGGCAAGTGCTGGTGAGAACTTCCTTTGCCCCATCTCCTGATTCGCATACGGCAACTCCCTCACCGACAACTCATCTTCAAAATCACAGGCGGCCACGGCCCGACAGCCTTCAGCCCGGAGGCTCTCCAGAAGCCGGCCCACTGATCCGACGTAAGCATCATCATCCACGTTTGCGGCAGGCTCCACGTCAAGGCAAAAAGGGAAGTGCAGAAAACCGTCCTCCTCATCGGATTTGTTTTCGTCATGTTCATCATTGACGTCAACATATATTTCCAACATCGGAGATGTGACAATGCTTATCATAAACTGACCCGCAACGAATCCCGCCACTTTCCGAATAAGGTCGTCCTTGGTGCGGGGGGTCTCCAGCGCGGTCTTCTGCGGGAGCGTGCTCCTGCCCGACAGCACAGACTTGTACTTCCTGATCATCAGGTCGAGGGTCCTGGTGAAGGGAAAGACTGACTTGGCATCCTCCGCCAGCGAGATCAGCTCCTCCGAATCGGGCTCGTCAAGCACCAAGTTCGGCCGGGCCGTGCGGAACCCCACATAGTGGCGGATGAAGTTCTCCAGATACTGCGCGGCGAAGTCCCCGTTGTCCATGGGGGCCTCCGGGAAGCTGTAATAGACGGGCACCACCGCGTCCGGATCCCCCGGATCCTGCCCAAAGAAGAGCCGGTTCACCACCCGCTTGAATATCTCGGTCTTCCCCATGCGGCGTTGGCCGAGCAGCACGGTGGACATGGTCCGCCGTCCGGCTGCCTCAAGTGCGGCATTGTGAAAATATTCGAGAAACTCCTCCCTGTCCGTATAGACCTCCTCCGGCACGATGGGCCTGACGACCCATCTGTTCTCCTCTCTCCGTTATCGCTCGTGTTCAGCCAGTCGGTGATGCAAACAAAGCCGTTCTCGTCTGTGACCTTATGGCTTCTTTGAGATCAGAAATTGCCGCTTGGTAACACTTTCCTGATTATCCAGTTTGTCTTGGCGGCCACATCCCCTTCTCCTCCAGGACCGTCCGCAATGTCTTCAACGCCCCGTTTACTGTGGGGATCCCGCCGTAAACAAAGGTCTGGAAAATCACCTCGGCAATCTCCTCGGGCGTACACCCCACATTCAGGGCCGCCTGAATATGCAGTTTCAGCTCATCAAGCCGGGAGAGCACGGTCAGGGTCGCAATGGTGACGAATTGCCGGGTCTTGTGGGGGATCTTCTCTCTGGCGTACATCTGCCCCGTGATGAACAGCGAGAGGTCCTTGGCCAGATCCTTGTCAAACGCCTTCCACAGATCAAACGGCTTCTCATCCGTCACATCCTTGAAATAGAGTGCTGCGGTTTTTTGTGTCTTTTCAATCAGTGCTTTGTCCAATGGAAAACTCCTTATATATCCGATCAAATTTTTCTGCTTATAACGGATTTGGGGGAGGCCTTGAACTTGAACGTGAACTTATACTTGAACGTGAACTTGAACTCGAACTTGTCCACAAATGAACATTCAAGTTCACGTTCACGGGCAGGCGGCCTCCCCGAAAAGCGTTATAATCAGAATTTTTTTCCTGTCAAAGAGAAAGAAACCAAGTTTTTCCCAAAAAACTTGGTTTCTTTGGATCATGATGGGGAAACTTTTTGATTATAACGGATTTAGGGGAGCCCGTGAACTTATACTTACTTAAACTTGTTCACGTTCGGGTTCAGGTTCACGGACAGAGGCCTCCCCGAAAACCGTTATAATCAGGAAACTTTTGGCCAGGTACTTATTTCGGCGACCTTCCACAAACCGCGGATGGCCCGCACCCTGCCCGGCACGAAGGCTATCTGCGGTTCATGATGAACATCGGAAACCACTTTCGGCTTTTGTGTGAGGTTTCCAAAAAGAGAGGCATTGATCATCGTTTCGGCCACCCTGCTCCCGCCGGATTGCCAAATCCGGCGGGCGGCCTGGATTTGGCAATCCAGGCCGAGCAAGGTTGGTCCAAACGATGATCAAAAAGTGGCCGAAACGAAGATCATGGCCTTCCACCGAACACCGGTCCATCTCGTTTCCCACGTCAGGCGTAAACCAAGAATGCTCACAAAAGTAATAATAAAAATAAAATGATTGTTTGTCAAGCAAAATGTCCGGCTGGCACCCCAAATAACCCGAGCTTCCCTGATGTTCAAAAGAAGTTGGACAAGGCAATCCACAAAAACGCCCCTCATCGTGGGAATCATTTGACAGCCAATCAGAAAAATGGTAGGCATTGTTCTACTTTTGTTTGACACTCCAAAATTTTTTGGGCATCATTAAGGAATTGAGAAACTCGGTGTGAACCTCAAAGTGTGAAAATGGTTCAAGTTCAAGTTTATGTTCACGAAAACGGATTGAGGAAGTGGCATCCTTCATTTATGGGTTCATATTTTTTTGAGCCAGAAGTTTGAACTACTTTTCAGGCAAAATGAAGGATGCCGAGGAAGTCAAAATTTCCTTTTATGGAGCTATGTACAGGACAAAAAAAGTGATTGAGGAAAGAAACCCGGCTTTTTCTTGCAGTTGGGAAGTCGGGTTTCTCGTCCATTCCCGACTTTTGTCCTGTACACAGTTTATGGAGGTAACATGCCAGAAAAAACTTATCAGCGAGGAGAGCATTACGCGTATCCATTGATCATCAAGAAACTGCTCAACACCCCGCTTATCTATCTATCTAGTATCTGCTGAAAATCTTTTTTCCCTATTTGGACCTGTTGTTGAAGCCGATTTAATTGGACCACCATGAAAAATGCCTCTCATCATTCGGCCACAGGATATTGTTGTCTCACTCATGTCTGCATTTTTTTTGTTTCAGATATGCTCTCCGAATAGCATGCAAAAAAACAGATGTCCACACTTTTTTCAGAAAGGAATTGAAATTCATGTCCGCTTATGCTATTCAGTCTGATCAGAAATTGACAGAAAGTCGGTTCCGGTTGACCGAATGACAAGATGTCCGGAATGAAGGAAACATTGTCACAGGATCCGGTGCGACAAATTTCATGTGTTGCCATGCTGTCTCCGATGACATGAAAAGCAGGGACATGCCGTGAGTTCGGTGTCATGATCAAAAAAGCGGGGTATTGCCATGAGCACAGTGTCGAAATTGAAAAAAAGCAGGGACAGTTGGAAAAAAAAGGCGGTTGAGCGTGGAAAAAATGAGCGTTGTCAGCGAAGGGAGAAGATTCGCATGAGGAAGGAACGTGACCGATGCAGGAAGGAGGCCCGGGAAGCCGAAGGGGAGCTGGAAAGGGAACGCCGAAAAGGGACAGTGCCTGTCTGCAAAAAGGAGGATGTTGTTCACATTGCCCTGATGCTCTTTCTTGTCGCCCGCATCAGCTTTCGGGCTGTGTCCGGAGTTCTCGGGGTTCTCGCCGGTTGTCTGGGGATGCCGAAGGTGCCGTGTCCTCAGACGGTTGTCAAAACAACACGGAACCGGGCAAACAAAAGATGCCAATCGCATAGCACTGCGCAT
>JAOZRQ010000237.1 GCA_029940115.1 Desulfobacterales bacterium | reverse complement strand
AGTGCTGTTCGTCTTCTCAGTGAGCGGGTTCTTCAAAAACACCCTTGCGTATCTGGAAAAGCACGGGATCGCATGGACGAGCGACAAAAGATGGCTGGAAAAGCCGTGAGCCGCCCCTTCAGGGCTCGGCTTGGATTGCGAGTGGCATCCATCCGGAGTGAGTGTCCAAGTGACTCGCAAAGCAAGCTTTGCACTCCGGATTTCGGGCACTCATGAGGGGTCCGAAAAAAATGTCTTTGACTTGGTGAGGCCGGAGTACGGGCAGATTTTGGAGTCATTATGAGATCCCCCAAATCTGAAAACAAATTGTTGACATCTGAGTTGTCTTGGGATATATGTTCTGAATGTTTGCATGGGGCTTGTTCCAGTTTGTAGTTCCGCCTTTAGGCGGTGTGGCACCGCCTAAAGGCGGAACTACAAACTTTCCAGCTTAAACCCATAAATGAGGGACACCATGAAAATTCTGATTTGCGGAAAAGGCGGAAGCGGAAAAAGCACCCTGTCGGTTCTCATTGCAACCGCTCTGAAAAACAGGGGGTACAAAGTGTTGCTGGTGGATGCGGATGAATCGAACGTGGGCCTCCATCATCTGTTGGGCATATCCTCTCCGGTCACCCTCATGGACACCTTGGGCGGCAAAAAAGGTGCCAAAAACAAGATGGTGAAGCGTTTCTCAGGGGAAAGCCCTTTTGTCAATGAGAAATGGACCATCAAGGACATTCCTGATGACTGTCTGAACCGGATGGACGGGATGAAACTCCTGATCATCGGCAAAATCCGTCACTTTGGCGAGGGATGCGCCTGTTCCATGGGAGTCACGGCCAAGACATTTTTGTCGAACCTGACGGTCGGGGAAGACGAGATGGTCCTTGTGGACACCGAGGCGGGCATCGAACATTTTGGCAGACGGGTTGAAGAGGGTTGCGACATGATTCTGGGGATCACAGACCCTGTTTATGAATCGTTCATGCTGGCCGAGAAGATAGAGGAGATGGCCCAGAAAGCCGGCACACCCGTCCGGTTTGTGCTGAACAAAGTCGAGGAAGCGGTTGAAACGGTCATGACCCGGCACATTGATCCTGAAAAGGTGATCGCCAAGATCCCCAGAGACAACAGCATCTTCATGGATTCCCTTGAAGGCCGGAAACTGGGGGCACAGATTCTGGAAATGGATCATATCTGTCAGTTTGTCGAAGATTTCAAACATCAATAGTTTGGACAGTTTTTGAAAATCAAAGGGTCAGAAAATGTGACCTGTTGAAATCAAAGGATTTGATTTTTTAAAGCCGAAATCAGCAAATCCTTTGAAATCAACGGGTTACAAAAACTGTCCGAACCATTGAAACATGTGAAAGATGACCATCCCACACAATTGCCGCAATCCAAAAGGAGACCCGAGTGAAAACTGTCACACCATTCATCATCACAATGTTTTTGGGGATCATCACGGCCCTGCCGGTCCATGCCGACGGGACCCACCCGAAGGGCGTCAGACTGGACGGCACGGTTGGAAACGCCGGCCAGCTCAGGCTCTCCGGACCCGATTACGACATCAGGGCCGATCACGGCCAGCAAGCTGGCCCCAATCTGTTCCACAGCTTCCGGCAGTTCAACATCCACTCCGGTGAAAGTGCCACTTTCACAGGCCCGAATTCGGTTCAGAACATCATCTCCCGCGTCACTGACGGGAACACCTCATGGATTGACGGGAGACTCGGCTCAACCATTCCCGGAGCCGACCTGTACCTGCTGAACCCCGCGGGCGTGATGTTCGGGGCCAACGCATCTCTGGACCTGAGCGGCTCGTTCCATGTCAGCACGGCGGATTATTTGCGCTTGGGGGAAAATGAACATTTTGACGCCATGCCTCAGCAGAATGGGGTGCTCTCCGTTGCAACACCCACTGCCTTCGGCTTCTTGGACAATGATGTGGCACCCATTTCCGTTGAAGGCCGGGGAGAGATTTCAGAGGAGGAATGGAAGAACAACCGAACTGGCCTCCATGTTTCGGAAGAGAGAACGATCTCTCTGATCGGCGGAGATGTCGAAATGAAAAATGGCACATATTACGCCATTCCGAAAGTTGATGAAAATGGCAATCCCACATGGAAGACACAGGTGAAATGGGATAAAGACAAGGGATGGCATGATGTGACGGTGTATGATGACGACGGGAATCCCGTGCCGGGAACGGAAACAATACGTCCGGGGGATATCAAGGCACCCGGAGGACGAATCAACATTGCCGGTGTCGCGGGTGCAGGTGAAGTGACACTCCTGAAAGATGATTTGAAATTGTCGGCACCGTCCGGCGATGTCCGTCTGCATGACACATGGATAAGCACGACTGACGAAGGGGCCGGGGACATTTATATCCGTGCGGGGAGATTCGAATTACATGACAGTATGGTCATGGCAGATACGAACGGAACCCGGGACGGAGGGAACGTAGACATCCGGGTGAACGAACTGACGCTTGCCAAAGGTTCAGGGCTGACCAGTTATGCCAAAGGTTCAGGGCAAGGGGGCAGGGTCAGAATCAACGCGGCCGGATCCGTTGAAATTGCCGGTGAGAACGCGGACGGCAGAAAGAGTGGCATTTTTGCGAGATCACTGAGTGAGAAGGCGGATGCGGGCGATTCCGGTGACATTGTCATTCAAGCGGAGCGATTAAGCCTGAAAGACGGCGCAGGGGTAAGCGCCAACACCCAGGGGCCAGGCCAGAGCGGCAACATTGCCATTCGGGTTGCCGATTCAATCAGCCTCTCAGGCCAAGCCAGTGTGGGAATAGGAAGTTTTATCACCTGCAACTCTGATTTTGATTACACCTCTGATGTCAAAGATGCGGGAACTGGCGGGACAATCGAATTGGAAGCAAAGAATCTGTCTCTCAGTGACGGTGCGCGGATCAGGGCGGCAACATGGGGACGAGGTGACGGAGGGAACATACGCATCAAGGCAACAGACAGTGTCAGACTTTCGGGTGAATGCATCGTGCCTGAGTCGAACGGACATGTGAGCTCTTTCATCAGTTTGAATGCGGAAGGTCAACAAGAAGTGGCAGGAGACGGCGGCAACCTTGAATTGGAGGCAGGTCGCTTGGAACTTGAAGACGGTGCATGGATAGGAACAACCACCTCGGGAGTGGGTCAGGGAGGCAACATGGATATCCGAGTGGAGAACATGGTCCTCGCCGGCAAGGACCGTGCGGGGTTGTCCAGCGGCATTTTTGCAAGTTCAACCAGTGGGGCAGACCATTCGGGTGACGCCGGCATGATCACCATTCGCTCAAAAAATGCGGCTTCCGCTTCCATCCATATGCAGGATGAGAGTTCCCTGAACACATCAAGCGCCGGCGGAGGCGATGCCGGCAACATAGAGATGGAAATCGGAAGGCTTGAGCTGAGTGATGGGAGTTCAATTTTTTCGGCAAGCCGATTGACCTCGAAGAAAGCCGGTGCCGCCGGTACGATCACCATTGACTCCGTTGACTCAGTCAGGCTGCTTGGTGAGAGTTCCTTGAGCACCGAGGCCATGGGTGCAGGAGGCGGGAGAATCTCAGTGAACGCCGGAAATTCAGTCTATCTGCTCAATGCCGAAATTACCAGCAGTGTCATGCAGGGAGAAGGCAAGGGGGGCGATGTTGCAACCCATTCGAAATCTGTCGTGCTGAATCAGAGCAATGTCACTGCCAACGCCGAGAAAGGGGATGGCGGGGCCATCTTCATTCATGCAGATCATTTCATCAGGTCGTCGGACAGCAACGTAACCGCCACATCAAAACGCGGCAATGAGGGAAGTGTGAGGATCGAAGCCCCGGATATCGATATCAGCAACGGCCTGACGATTCTGCCCGGTAATCTGCTTGACGCGGCCCGCTGGATGAAAACGCCGTGCGCGGCACGATCCCCCGAAAATGTGAGCCGATTTGCGATAACCGGATGGGACGCCATGCCCACGTCTCTTGATGATCTGAGGGCAAGTCCGGCATTTGCATATCCGTCTGTTCGTGAAACAGATGATCGGCAGCCATAAGTACCCGGCCAAAAGTTTCCCGGGATTTTTTCTTGGGAAGACAGCTTCCACAAACCGCGGATGAACGCGGATGAGTCCGCGGCAGGCAGGCATCTGCGTCTGTCTGCGTTCATCTGCGGTTCCTCATAATGCAAATACCTGAAAATATATGGCCAAGTACTTAATTGATTGATCCGGCGAATGTCTTGAGGGAACTTGATCTGTGACCGCCTCAAAACGCTCCTGATTATAACGCTTTTTGGGAGGCCGCTTTGTCCGTGAACATGAACCTGAATGTGAACGTAAACTTGAACCCGAACATAAGCATTCATTTGCGGGCAGGTTCAAGTATAAGTTCACGTTCACGGGCTCCCCTAAATCCGTTATGATCAGCAAACTTGGAGGACCCATGATCCGTTTTTTCGCAAATCACCCGACCGCGGCAAATCTGCTGATGCTCATCTTCATTGTCATGGGCATCTTCAGCATCTCATCGCTCCGGCGGGAGACATTTCCCGATTTCTCCGCAGACCAGGTGGAAGTCCGAATGATCTATCCGGGAGCGACCGCGGAGGAGGTTGAGGAGGCGGTCTGCCGGCGGATCGAAGACGCGGTGGACGGCGTGAACCATGTCGAGGATATCCGCTCGGAAGCCCAGGAAGGGCTTGCCCGGGTGGTCATTGAGATGCGACCAGGCAAAGACCTTGACAGGTTCATTGATGACATCAAAACCGAAGTCGACGCGATTAGTGACTTCCCCGAACATGCGGAGGACCCGGTGATCGCGGAGCTGGGCCGGACAGACAACGTGATCTCGGTGGCGGTCACGGGTCCCATGTCGCCACCGGACCTGAAAGCCTATTGCGAAGATCTGAAAGACCGGATCCGAACCGAAGCGGGCATATCCTTGGTGACGATCCAAGGATTCTCGGATCATCAGATCCGCATCCAGATTCATGCACAAACCCTGATGCAGTACGGCTTTTCCATGGCGGCCATCGCGGACGCAATCTCCCGCCAGAGTGTGGATATGCCCGCCGGAACCATCGAAACGTCGGAACAGGAGATCCTGGTCCGTTTCACCGATGAGCGGAGAACCCCCCAAGAGTTTCAAGACCTTGTGGTGGTCGCCGGCAAGAGCGGCGCGGAGATCCGTCTAAGCGACATCGCGGTGATACGCGATGTGTTTGAGCAGGATGAGAGCAAGATCATCTTCGATGGGCAGCGGGCCGGCCTTCTGAAGATCACCAAGACCCCATCCGAAGACACGCTGGATGTGCTGGATGCAGTGAAGCGTTTTATCGAACGAGAGGAGCAGATCAAGCCGCCGACGGTCCGCTTCACTTTTACCCAGGATATCGCGTCCATCGTGCGGGACCGTCTGGTGATGCTGACCAAAAACGGAGGCCAGGGGTTGGTCCTGGTATTTCTGACCATGTGGCTCTTCTTCAGCTTCCGATTCTCCTTCTGGGTGGCCATGGGACTGCCGGTCTCCTTTCTCGGTGCGCTCTTCTTTCTCCCCCCCATTGACTACTCTCTGAACATGCTCACCATGGTGGGCTTGCTCATCGCGCTCGGACTGCTCATGGATGATGCGATCGTGATCTCCGAAAACGTGGCCACCCATCTGCAAAAGGGCAAATCCGCACTTCAGGCCGCGGTGGACGGAACTGGCGAAGTGAAGGTCGGCGTGCTCTCCTCGTTTATGACAACCATATGCGTATTCGGCCCCATCTCATTTCTGGAGGGATCAATCGGCAAGATACTCAAGGTCATGCCGGTGGTGCTGATATTGGTGCTGGCGGTGAGTCTGGTGGAGGCGTTCTGCATCCTGCCGAACCATCTGGCTCATTCCCTGAAGCATCATGACCCGAAAAAGGAGGGCCGGTTCAGGCGTCGATTCAACTCGGGCATCGAATGGATGCGAGAGAGGATGCTGGGCCAGCTTGTGGACTTCGCGATCAGCTGGCGATACCTCATTGTGGGGCTGACCCTTGCCGCGTTTATCCTCTCCGCAGGGATGTTGGCCGCCGGATTCCTGAAGTTCCGGGCCTTTCCGGATATAGACGGCGATGTGGTCCAGGCCCGCATCCTTTTGCCCCAAGGGACGCCGCTTGCCCGCACCGAGGCGGTGGTGAAGCGGCTCACCACCGCGATGGACGCGGTGAATGAGGCATTCACCCCGATGCAACCCGGGGGCCAACACCTTGTCCAGAGCCTCTCCGTGCAGTACAACACGAACACCGACGCGAATGAGCAGGGGCCCCACGTCGCCACGATTACGGCAGACCTCCTGAAAGCCGAGAGGCGAAACGCTCGCATTGACGACGTGCTGAACCTCTGGCGGGAGAAGGCCGGGAATATCCCGGATGTGATTTCTCTCAAGTTCACTGAGCCGGCCATCGGCCCCGCGGGACGTCCCATTGAGATTCGACTGAGGGGAGACGACTTGGCGGAGCTGAAACGGGCTTCTTTGGAGATGCAGGACTGGTTCAGGTCTTACAAGGGCGTCTTCGATATCTCCGACGATCTTCGTCCTGGAAAGCCGGAGATCCGTATCCGCATGAGAGAGGGCGCGACCCCCTTGGGACTGAATGCCGAGATGATCGCCACCCAGCTCCGAGCCGCGTACTACGGTGCCACGGTGAGTGAGATTCAGGTGGGATCCGAATCGTATGAGGTTGATGTGCGCCTCGCGGATGCGGATAAGAACAGCCTCTCGGATCTGACCTATTTCCATGTCACCCTGCCCGACGGAAAGCTGGTTCCCATCGGGTCCGTCGCGGTGCTGGAGACGGGCCGGGGATATGCCCGGATCGCAAGCGTTGACGGAGAGCGCACCGTGACGGTTCAGGGGGATATCGATCCCCGGACAGCCAATGCCGCGGAGATCATCCGGCTGCTGAAGACAGAGTTTTTGCCGGACTTCGAGATGAAATATCCGGGCATCCGCGTGTCGGTGGAGGGCGAATCAAAAGAATCGGGAAAGACCTCCTCCTCCTTGGCCCGAGGGCTTCTCATCGGTCTGATCGGGATATTCGTCCTGCTCAGTTTCCAGTTCCGCAACTATGTCGAGCCGCTGGTGGTGATGGTCGCGATCCCCTTTGCCCTGATCGGCGTAGTGTGGGGGCATCTGCTCATGGGTGTCCAGCTCTGCATGCCGAGCATGATGGGGTTTGTCTCTCTGGCCGGCATCGTGGTCAACGATTCGATTCTGCTGGTGGAGTTCATCAAGATGCGCAGGCGTCAGGGAGAGACGATTCCGGACGCGGCCCGCCACGCGAGCCGAGAACGCTTCCGTGCGGTGATGCTCACTTCCCTCACCACCATCGCGGGCCTCCTTCCGTTGCTCTCGGAGAAGAGCTTGCAGGCCCAGATCCTGATTCCGCTGGCTGTGAGCATCGTCTTCGGAATCATGGCCTCCACCGTGCTGGTGCTGATTGTGATCCCGTCACTCTACTCAATCTTGGGGGATCTCGGGCTGGCGACAAAGCTTGAAGATGCCCCGCAGTCTGGTTCTCGATCCTCGTAGTTGCCGGTGTTCCTGGAACTACAGGGATTGGATTTAGTATGGATGGAAGCGGAGCGTTTCAAGGCATTTTTGAGAAATAGGGATCGCTCCAGATCAGGGGGAGTGCCGGACGAATTCGAGCCTGCATCTGTGAGGATCCCCAGGGCCATGACCGCATCGGCCAGATCGGTTCTTCCGTCCTTCCCATTCGATTCCCTCCACCGTCTGACGGGCATATGTACAGCAGGGAACCACAAAATCCATTAGAATCAGTCATATTGAACGGCCTGATGTCGAAAAGGTACTGACATGTTTGTCGCCAATGGTTGCAACTGAATATAATGGCAGAAACCTGAGTTTCTGGCGTTTACTATAGACACCATCATATAATACCAAGCCATAAGGGCAGTTGGGATATGCCTCAAGCATCAGATGAAGGCTTCTCAGACTTCCGCCTGTGCCGGATTTCACCTCAACAGGACAGACAGCACCTTCCCTGACAGCAAGGTAGTCCACTTCGGCATTGCTGCCCCGGGCATCTCTTGCCCAGTAAAACAGTTCTCTGCCATGCCACGCCAAAAGTTCCTGAGCAATAAATTGTTCAGCCAGCTTTCCACGATACATCGCCAGAAGTTCTGTCTGCCTCAGTTCCAATTCAACCGGCACCTGACTGATACGCTGCATAAGCCCGATATCCAATACAGACGCTTTGAACTTTTTTTGGTTGGCTGTAGCTGCCAATGGCAATCCGGAAGGATCACAGTCAGGAATTTTTTGAATGATCCCGGATTTGACTAACAAATCAAACGCTTTGCGATTCATCTGGCCGGAATGACCGGTATCAAGACGGGTATATTTCAATTGCTCCCCCACACTTTTGGCGACATTCAAAAAAACGGCATCAAGGCATGTCGTATCTATGTGAGGTTTATATTTGGAAAAATCATCCCGATATGAGTCCAGTATCTCTGACTGAACCTGAAAGGTTTCAAGCATGGAACCTGAATCCCGCCAGGTTTTCACACACTCAGGCATGCCGCCGACAAAAAAATAACTCCGCAATTCTTCAAGTATCTTATACTGAACAGACGGGCTGATATCTGCCGGAGGTGTGAGCGAATATTCGGCCATCGGTTCTCTGCCGATTGCCAGAAGATATTCATAGAAAGTCAGCGGATGCAGATGCAGATACTGCACCCGGCCGACAGGAACTGATATTTCCCCAAAGGCAAATTCCAGCAGTGAGCCCGCTGCCACAACATGAAGTTCCGGCATTTCCTCGTAAAAATATCGTAACGCTGTGATGGTACGCGGACAGGCCTGAATCTCGTCAAAAAAAAGCAGGGTCTCACCGGGAATGATTCGCTGAGTCGCCAATTCTATATGGTTCAATATCAGACGGCAGTCCAGATTCCCGGCAAAATGAACATGAAGATCCTTTCGTTTCTCCAAGTCGATTTTCACAAAGCTGTCAAACTGATTCGCCAGGATGTTCTCCACCAGCCATGTTTTACCAACCTGACGAGCTCCCCGAATAATAAGCGGTTTACGACGGGAATAATTCTTCCAACTGATTAATTCCTGTTCCACCATGCGTTTCATAAAAGCAATCTCCTTTGTCTGCTGGAATATGTTGTTTTGACACATACAGTATTAAATTTATCATCAGAAAATAATAAGTCAAGGATATCTCTATGTTCGCAGCATATTTTTTCAGGGTTATTGTCAAAAAGCTGATGTGGCTGCCATTTCCGGAGTCCTCTTTGGGAGTCACTTGAACGATCATGAATTCGGCATTTTCTTGCAGTTGGAGAGTCAACCCGTTTGGAAAAAAGCCGGGTTTCTTGCCCATTCCCGAATTTTTGTCCTGTACACAGGGTCCTGATTTTCCTTGACCAAGAAACAGGGTTTATGGTAATGCGACTTGAAGCTTGGGATTTCGCCGAATTTGCAACTTTCAGTTTACCATTGCCAATTTCAGAATGCGGCTGAATGGTTGGGAGAGGAATGAGGGAGGGGGTGGTCCGAACCCCCGGATGCGGGAGGTTCAGACCAGACAAGGACCGCATGGGCCTTGTGGTCCCACCAAGGGGACAGTTGTCTGGATCGTCTCGAGAAAAGTCGACCCTTTTTTCCAGGAGGTTGGCATGTCCGAAGACTTTTGACGGCTGATGACTTTCCTCGTCCGCATCACGGGCACAGGCATGATGGCCATAAAAACGACATGACCCCGGCTTGGGAGAGCCACAAACCCGCACAAACCCAAAAAAACGATGAATCCCACGCCAACAAAGAAAGACGGCAATCTGTGGAATCCGCGTGATCCGCCTGATCTGCGGTTCAAACGCGAGGAACAACACTTTGTTTGACATTCCAAGTTTTTCTT
>JAOZRQ010000236.1:4172-9936 GCA_029940115.1 Desulfobacterales bacterium | reverse complement strand
TCAAACATTGTGGGAGTGCAGAGCTTGCTCTGTGCGTGCCGGCCGGTTTTGCGGACACTCCGAACGGACAAACATTGTGGGAGTGCAGAGCTTGCTCTGTGTGTGCCGGCCGGTTTTACGGACACGCACAGAGCAAGCTCTGCACTCCGAACGGACAAACATTGCCTGATTTTCGGACTCCGGACAAAGAGGCCCCTCAGTTCCGCCGATCGTCCGGCTCCTCCCCCTCATCCGCCAGCAGGGGCCGCATCGCCACCCCCAGCCCGCTGAAAAGTCCGACCTGGAACAGGAACTCCGCCGCGTAGATCCCGAAGTGGAGGAGAAACACCCCCCCGATGCAGATCGCCCCGGGCACCATGGTGGTGAGGAATCCGGTGCGAAGGGTCCTGTCAAACTGCCGGGCCAGATCCGGCAGCCAGCCCAGCCTCTCCAGGCTCCGGCCCATCATCACGATCTGGGCCGCGTCCGTGGCGATGGTGGTGGCCCCCCGCAGGGAGACGGACACGTCGGCCTGCCTCAGGGCGATCGCGTCGTTGATGCCGTCCCCGACATAGCAGACCACCCGGCCCCCCTCCTGCATCGCCCGGATCAGGGCCGCCTTGTCGTCCGGCAGGACGCCGGCGTGCCACTCGTCAACGCCCAGTGTGCGGGCCAGCTCCTCGGTCGGCAGCTCCTGGTCGCCGGAGATGATCGCCGTGGAGATGCCCCGCCGGCGCAGGTCACTGATCACGGCCCCCGCCTCCGGCCGGATCGCGGTGTGCAGCTCCAGCACCCCGGCCAGCCGGTCATCCGTGGCCACCATGACCAGCGAGTGGCCGTGCTCCCGGGACTCGTCCGTCAGATCCCGAACCCGATCGGGGACGACGATACCCTCCCGCGCCATGAATCGCTCGCTGCCGACCCGGACCAAGGTGTCGCCCATGGTGACCCGGATGCCGTGCCCCACCTCGTACGCGGCCTCGTCAATCTCCGGCAGGATGAGCCCCCGCTCCTCAGCCTCCGCCAGAATCGCCTTGGCAATCGGATGGGGCTGGCGAAACTCCGCGGCCGCGGCGTGGGTCAGCAGGTCATCCTCGGTCAGTCCGTCCCGGCACAGACGGATTTTCGCCACCCGGGGCTGCTCCAGGGTCAGGGTGCCGGTCTTGTCGAAGACGAAGGTGTCAACGGCCCCGAGCCGCTCCAGCGCCCGGCCGTCCTTTATCAGGATGTTTCGTCGTGAGGCGATGGTCAGGTGGTTCATCATCCCCAGCATGGAGACGACCCGCATGTTGATCCCGAACCCGGCCCCCAAGGCCGCGACCGCGCCCCGGGGCCCGACCAGGGGTAGGGCCAGGAGACTCACCCCGAGGTTCGGCAGGACCGTCCGGTCGGCCAGGTCCGTGCCCCGGGTCTCGGTCTCGGTCTGGTGCTCCGCCGTCCGGGTCAGTATCTGGGTGATCCGGGCCGCGGTGGTGTCGGCTCCGGCCCGCTCCACCCGGACCAGGAGCCGGCCGGTCAGCAGGAGGGTCGAGGCGAGGACCGGGTCCCCCGGCTCCCGCTCCACCGGCTGGGCCTCGCCGGTCAGCGTGTGCTGGTCCACCGAGCCGATCCCCCCGGTGACGGTCCCGTCCGCGGGGATGGGCTCGCCGGCGTTGACCACGATCACGTCGCCCGCCTCCAACTTTTCGAATGGGATGCTCACCTCCGTCCCGTCGGCCGCCACCACCCAGACCGTGCGCGGCTGCCGGCCGAACACGTCCGCGAGGCCCTCCCGGGACCGCCCCTCCATCCGGAACACGGCCTTGTATCCGGCAAGGGCCAGAAAGCAGGCGAGCGCGCCGAACACGAAGTAGCCCATGACCCAGAAGCCGGTCACATAGAGGATCGCGAGGAAGTCGAGCCCGATCCGCCGCTCACGGACGAGGGTCTCCCAGACCCGGGCATACATGGGGTACATCATCCCGACGGCCGTCACCGTGCTGAGGATCAGCAGGGGGGACCAGAGGAAGTGGCCGGCCACCGCGATGCCGACGGTGGCGACCGAGAGGGCCAGCGAGCGGTTGATGCCCTTCTCACGGTCGCTGACGGCGGGATGGCGGTCCGTGTCCGAGGCGAGTTCGGCGATCTGCCGCTGGCGGCTCCCGCCGGACAGCAGCGGATCAATCCGCCTCCGGAAGGAGGTCTGGCAGGCATTGTCCATCTTTGTGGCCAAGGCCCGGATCGCGCCGGGCCTCCCACCCTTCCGGCCATCCTTCGGCCCCTCCGTGGCGGAGACCCTGTCCGGCATCCCCTCCCCGGGCAGTCCGGGGGTCGTCGTTCCCGTGATTTTGTGCCAAAGCCTCGAGCCCGTGTGCAGGCCCAGGGACAACAGGCAGACCTCAATGAACATGATCCTCCCTCCCATTCATTTTCTTGGCGGAATTCGGTTTCCGGGTCATGGAACCTGACCGCCCCAAATCGTCCCTTGTCATGACAGGCGGAACATGGCGCGTTCCTGGCAAAGATGGAAGCTGATTTGTCTGTGTGCAGGCTGTGTGTGGGACAAAAAGTCGGGAATGGGCGAGAGATCTTCGGGAATGATTAGAACCCTCACGCGGCATCCTCCGTATCATCCAGAAAAAACATGGCATCTTCAAACCATCCAGATTCGTGAAGGTTGGCAATGCCTTGCTCTTTTATGAGTCTTTTCGCATCTTGGATATCCGTGATGCGTCTGATGCGCCCCTCGGAAGTGTCAGGGAGGCGGTAAAGCAGAGAGGCGTGTTCAACCGCATTTTCGCTCAGAAATCCCAGAAGTTGCGGGGAATGGGTGGTGGCCATGATTTGAACCCTTCCCTCAGATGCTTTTCGTTCCATGAGTTGAAGAAGCAGATGCAAGCGACCGGGATGAAGGCCGTTTTCCAATTCCTCAAAGAAATGGAATCGTGAGGCCTCAGGGCCGAGCAACGCCGCGATCATGCCCAGGAAGCGCAAGGTTCCGTCAGACGCGCTGTAAGCGGATGTTCTCCGCCCGTTTTCCTCGACCAATGCAAGGAGAATTCGACCTGTCTGATCTGGGACGAAATCAAAATCACTCGTGTCCATGGGGGTCAGTTCCCGGATCCATTCAACCCATGCATTTCTCTGATGAGGGTCTTCGCATAAGGTTTGGAGAACGGAGGAAAGATTTTCGCCCCGGTCCCCCAAAACCGTCTGACCGGGAAACGAAGGCCGGCGCATGGCATCCGGGTTCAACTCCGAAAAGCGCATGGAATGGATCGCCCTGACGGCTTCTCTGGCGCAAGCTGTCAAGGATTGGGCTTCCCAGTTCTGTTGTTCCGCAATCTGTGTAAGCAAAGGGCGGTAAGGAGTTGCAGAGCTGATCCTCACATCGGTTTTTTCCTGGTCAGGCCTGTAACGGAATATTTCCCTGTCGCCGACACAGAGAGACTCTTCAACCACCTTGGGCCTGCTTGCTCCGGTACCCGGTCTGACTTCGATGGAATAAATGCTGGTTGATTTGTGAGGATCGCTGACCTCGATAGTCATCGCGAATGTATCTGCTCCGAGATAAGCCGATTCTCGTGTGCCGCCCCGGATGCCTTGCCACTGGAGCACACCGCCTTCCACATATTTTTCCCCCATGATTTCGGCGAGATTGTAGCCGCGTGAAAGGCCATGGAGAAAGCGGAATGCGTCCCGGACATTGCTTTTGCCTGAGGCGTTTGCGCCGATGAGTACGGTCAGCGGGCCTAAGGCAAAGGTTGCGTTTTGGAAGTTTTTGAAATTTTTGAGTGTCAGTTTTGTGAGCAATGCACTTCCTCCTTATGATTGCGTCCGGAGAATGTCATTCATGCCGTTCATAAATTAAATTGAACTTGGGTCGGACCGATCCCGAAGCTCAAGTTAAGCTTACTGCTTCAAAACTAGCAACTGTTGCCTTATATTTTTGTTTCGGGCTGTTCGGCTTATCCGGATGTGTCATGACTATAAGGCCGCTGTCTATCAGAGGATTTAGAATGTTTTTTTTGAACTTGGTGCGGTCCGAGCGATGAACAATTTCCAACAATTTTGAAATGGGAAGCGGGCTTTTGCAGATTTCCAGCACCTTGGGTTGTTCGGCAGTCAGAATCATTCGATTGAACGATATGCATCAAGCCAAGACCCCATGCTCGCGCCCCTTCCCGAAAACATGTCCAAACATGCCTGTTCCCGAAAACGCGGCGTCGGCACCTCACACGGAGCTGGGTGGGCGCATTCCCATTTTCCGGGTGACATCCTGTCCGAAAACGCGCCGTCGGCACGTCTCACGGACAGGCAGAGGCAAGATTAAGAACAAAGAGCAAGATTAAGAGCAAGACTTGGCTTGATGTTTTCCCCGAGTTTTCTGAAATTGGTGAGGCAGAACCCCACCCTACAAGCGAGGTGATCTTGAGCAGGATTCTCATTTCCTGTCCCATATACAGGACGATTATATATACTTTATCAGATTTGTCAAGTTTCATTTGGCATTGGATCGCTTTTTTCTTGACATAAAAGATTCATTCTATTATCAACATATCGGTTCTGGGCTCTATATTCCCGAGTTGCCGCCCCAAGACCCAGAACCAAGGACCCAGGACTCAGGACCTAACTCATTATAATTTTCATGATTATGACGGCTTATCAAGAAAAAAACAGACTCGAATTCTTTATCGATCCGATCCTTCGCAGGAATCATGGTCTTACCTGCACCGGACTCCATGGGGCGGACAGAGCCTATTTCGTCTTCAGGCTCCGCAAGGAACTCGGCATCCCGATCTTTGTGGTTCTGCCCTCCGTGAAAGAGGGGGAAAAATTCCTTGAGGATCTTGACTTCTTCATCACTCCCAAGACACCGGGGCATATCCTCTCATTCCCCCCCTATAACATTTTGCCATTTCAGCTCCTCTCCTATCACAATGAGACCGCGGCAAGACGGATCCGCACCCTTTACCGGATTGTGACCGATGAGGCCCCGCCCATTGTGATCCTCACGGCAGAGGTGTTGCTGCAAAAACTGATCCCGAAAAAGGAGATATTCGACTATGCGGAACTGATCCTGCCCGGTAAGGATATTGAACGGGATAGGCTGGTCAGCAAGCTCGTCTCCGGTGGGTATGCCCCATCCGTGCTTGTGGAAGAACCCGGAGATTTCTGTGTGAGAGGAGGGATTCTCGACATCTTCTGTCCCCTTTATCCAGATCCGCTGAGAATCGAGCTGTACGGCGACACCGTGGATTCCGTGAGATGCTTCTCCGCCGCCACCCAGCGCACAATGAAGACGATTCACGATGCCGTGATCCTGCCGGCCAGGGAGGTGATTCTGAAGCCCGATGACCTGGATCCGTTTATGAATCAGGTGAAGGATCGGGCATACCATCTCGACCTACCAGAAGAGAACATCGCGGAACTGATGGATCGCATCCAGAATGAAGGGGCGTTTCCAGGAACCGAGAGCCTGATCTCCCTGATCTATCCCCAGCTGGACACCCTTTTCGACTATGCCCCGGATCACGCGCTGTTCATCCTGACAGAACCGGCTGAACTCGAAGCGGCCGCGAATGAATTCCGGGATCGGGCCATCCAGAACTACATCACCGCGTGTAACGAATCGAGGCTCTGCGTGGAACCGGATGCCCTCTACCTCGAGTGGGACGAGGTGAAGGAGCGTCTTGAAGAGAAAAAGCCGCTGGAAATTAAGGGCTTGAAACTGGAAACTGAAAATTTGAAACTGGAAACTGGAGACTTGGGACTGGAAACTGGAGACTTGGGACTGGAAACTGGA
>JAOZRQ010000236.1:0-4072 GCA_029940115.1 Desulfobacterales bacterium | reverse complement strand
ACTGGAAACTGGAGACTTGGGACTGGAAACTGGAGACTTGGGACTGGAAACTGGAAACTTGGAACTGGAAACTGGGGAGTTGGAAGCTGAAACTGGAGACTGGAGCTTGGAAACTCAGGGCATGGAAGATATTGCCGACGACGCGTTTCAGCCACAGCCAACGGACACCTCCCAACTCGCCTTACCCTTCGAGTTTGAACCGTCCAAGTTTCCAGTTTCCAGTTTCGAGCCTCAAGTCTCCAAGTTTCCAGCATCAAACATCAAGCATCAAACACCAAGCATCCAGCATCCAGCATCCAGCATCAAACATCCCGCATCAACCATCCAGTTCCAAATCTCCGACCATACCGATTTGATCATGGCATTGAAACATGCCAAGGAAACGGAGACCCCGATTCTCCCCTTGGTCAACTGGCTCGCGGAGAAGCAACGATCCGAATATCTCACCCTCTTCGTTTGCAGGGGCCGCTTGCAGGCGGAGCGGCTGACATCCCTCCTACACCCTTATGGGATCCAACTGGCCCTCTCAGAGGAGTTCCCTGAGACTCAGCCCGACAAGGGGATGATCCGGATCGTCTTGGGCCGGCTCTCTGCCGGTTTTGTCTGGCCCACGGAGTCGCTGGCGATCATCACGGAGAATGAGATATTCGGCACACGGCCCCGTCGGAAAAAGCCACCCAAGCCGAAGGTCCACACCGACCTGCTGACCTTTGAGGAGTTGAAGCAGGGGGATCTGGTGGTTCACATGGAACACGGGATCGGACGGTATGAGGGGCTGGTGAAGCTGAACGGCACAGGAAACGATTTCCTCCTGATCGTCTATAAAGATGATGACAAGCTCTATCTCCCTGTGGATCGCATGAGCATGGTGCAGAAGTACATGGGCGTGGAAGGATTTCAGCCTGTGCTGGACCAGCTGGGCGGCAAATCGTGGGAACGGGTGAAGTCGAGGGTGAAGAAGTCAGTGGAGAAGATGGCCGGCGATCTGCTGAATCTCTATGCGGCCCGGAAGGTGAGGCAGGGGTATGCGTTCGGCCATCCCGATGACGACTTTCGGGACTTTGAAGCCGGGTTCCCCTACGAAGAGACCGACGATCAGCTCCGGGCCATTGAGGACGTGCTCCAAGACATGCAGGCCTCCACACCCATGGACCGGCTGGTCTGCGGCGACGTCGGATACGGCAAGACAGAGGTGGCCCTCCGTGCGTCGCTTCTCACAGTGAGTGAGGGAAAACAGGTGGCCGTGCTTGTCCCCACCACCGTGCTTGCGGAACAGCACGCCGCCACCTTCTCAGAGCGGTTCAAGGCATATCCGGTGAACACCGCATCCTTGAGCCGGTTCCGCACAGCAAAGGAGCAGCGGATCATCATCAATGGCCTGAAAGAGGGAAAGACGGACATCGTCATCGGCACCCATCGGCTGCTCCAGAAAGATGTGGCATTCAAGGATCTCGGCTTGGTTGTGGTGGATGAGGAGCAACGGTTCGGGGTGAAGCATAAGGAGAAGCTGAAAAAACTGCGGACCACCGTGGATGTCCTGGCCCTGACCGCCACGCCGATCCCCCGGACCCTCCACCTCTCCCTGATGGGAATTCGGGATATCAGCATCATCTCGACCCCGCCGGAACATCGCCATGCCATTGTCACATACATCTCCGAGTTTGACGAAGCGGTGATCAGAGAAGCGATTCGGAGGGAGTTGCGTCGAGACGGGCAGATATTCTTTGTGCACAACCATATCGGCAACATCGGCGAGATCGCGCTCCGTCTGAAGAAACTGACTCCCGAGGTCCGGCTTGATATCGCGCACGGACGCATGAACGAAACCGAGCTGGAACGGGTGATGCTCCGGTTTATGAGGCGGGAGACGGACATGCTGGTATGCACCACCATCATCGAGTCCGGCATTGACATTCCTTCGGCCAACACCATCCTGATCAATCGGGCGGATCGGTTCGGCCTGGCCCAGATTTATCAGTTGCGGGGCCGGGTGGGCCGCTCCGATGAGCAGGCCTACGCGTACCTTTTCATCCCCTCCGAAGCCGCGTTGACCCGGGATGCCCAGAAACGGCTCAAGGTGCTGATGGAGCACAGCGACTTGGGTGCGGGATTCCAGATCGCCATGAGCGACCTGAAGATCAGGGGCGGCGGAACGATTCTCGGCGCGTCCCAGTCCGGGCATATTGCCGCGGTCGGATATGACATGTTCATGAAACTGATGGAGACCGCGGTGAGCGAAGCCAAGGGAGAGAGGGTCAGGGAGGCGCTGGAGCCGGAGATCAATGTGAACCTGTCCGCGTTCATATCCGAATCGTACATCCCGGACATTGACCAGCGGCTCTCCGCGTACCGCCGGCTCGCCAAGATGAGGGAGCTCAAGGACATTTCGGATTTCAAAGCCGAGCTGATCGATCGCTACGGCGAACTCCCCTCTGAGACCGCGAACCTGTTGCTCAAGATCATGTTGAAGGTCATGTCCGTCAAAGCCGGCGTGAAGCGGCTCGATTTGACAGACGAGGAGATCCATATCGCTTTTTCGGAAGCGCACCAGGAGAACCCCGCCGCGATTGCGGATATGGTCTCATCCGGCGGGAACCGGTTCACGCTCACCCCGGATTATGCGCTGAAGGTCAGACTGATCAAACGCGGGGAGGGGACCTCCTTGGCTCAGGGCAGGAATGTGCTGAAGGAGATTGCCCGGCGTGTGAATCGGTGATGATTGCCCACTCCTTGTAAAAGAACCGCTCTCCGGCCCTTGCTCGGAATCCGGAGTGCAAAAATGGAGCGGTTCTTTGCAAAAAATCCCATGCCGACGGGAATCACCCGAAAGGCATAAAGCTGAATGCCATTTGGGGCAGGCATTCCCCGCGCTTGACAACCCGCAGCCGCCTGAAGGGGACTGCGGACTTGATTGGAATGAGGCATTCAAGCCGCCTGAAGGCGGGACTGCGAACTTGATTGGAATGAGGCATTCAAGCCGCCTGAAGGCGGGACTGCGAACTTGATTGCTGATTATAACGGATTTAGGGGAGCCCTGTGAACGTGCATTTAAACTTGAACTTGAATCCTGACGTGAACATTCATTCACGTTTAAGGCTCCCCTAAATCCGTTATAATCAGCTTGATTGAATCGGAAAGGAATGGCTATACGATGTTTTCAACCGTAAAAGAACTGTTCCGAGGCATTGGCGCTTACGTCGAGGCAAACCGGGTCATCGTCAAACACAGCTTGTGGCGCTACGTCGCGATACCCGGAATACTCAGCCTCTGCTACATGCTCCTGCTCATCGTCATGGGGGTCATCCATTTCGCGGAATTGTCCGGCTATGTGAACCAACACTGGATCCCCGACGCCATCAGAAGCCAAGCGGTGATCGCTATCACCACCCTCCTTCTCTGGCTTCTGCTGCTGCTGGTCGGATACATCACCTACAAACATATCATCCTGATCGTCATCTCCCCCTTTCTGAGCTATCTGTCGGAGATCGTGGAGACCTCGGTGTACAATCAGCCGGCCCCTGATTTCACTCTCAAAAACTTCATCAGGGACCTGCTCAGGGGAATGGTCATCAACATCAGGAATCTGATGATGACGCTCATCCTGAGTTTCATGTCCTGGTTGCTGGTGTTCATCCCGATTGTCGGGGTGCCGCTCTCCGGGGTCCTCATCCTCCTGATCCAGTTCTTTTACAACGGATTCAGCCTGACCGACTACACGCTCGAAAGAAAGAGATATTCGGTGAAAGAGAGTGTCCGATTCGTCCATGGCAACCGAGCAAGGGTCATCGGGGTGGGGATGGGGTTCATGCTGCTGGTGACCATTCCGGTGATCGGATGGTTCGCCGCTCCGGCTTACGGCACAGTTGCGGCCACCTTGGCGGCCTTGGAAAAGATTAATGAAGATGAGCAGGGGTAAGCTGTAAGCGATAGACTCAAAAACGACACCTTGTAGCGATGGAGCTCCACTACGCAGGTTTTGTCTGCGTTCATCTGCGTTCATCTGCGGTTTCACATGATCAGAAACCGCGGATGAACGCAGATGAACGCAGATGAACCTCTGATGCTGCAAGGT
>JAOZRQ010000766.1 GCA_029940115.1 Desulfobacterales bacterium | reverse complement strand
ATCCGGAGTGCAAGGCTTGCCTTGCGAGTGGCATCCCATCCGGAGTGCAAGGCTTGCCTTGCGAGTGGCATCCCATCCGGAGTGCAAGGCTTTGCTGATTATAACGCTTTTCGGGGAGGCCGCCTGCCCGTGAACCTGAACCTGAACGTGCACGTGAACTTGAACGTGAACGTGAACTTGAACTTGAACGTGAACTTGAATGTTCATTTGTGGGCAAGTTCGAGTTCAACAAAAAGATTGTCCGGAGTGCAAAGCTTGCTTTGTGAGTCGTGCGTGAACAGATTCGTGAATCCCAAGGACTCGCAAAGCAAGCTCTGCACTCCGAGCTGACAAGGATTATGTTGAAAGCTCTATGCGATACTTTCACAGATACGAAAGGTTATCATGGACACCATGTCCAAGTTCACGGGCACGGGCCTCCCCTAAATCCGTTATAAAACCAAATAAACAGGGGATGTCATGAAGAAACAAAAACTTGAACTTTTGATTGATCTATTTGAAAAATTATGCTTACTCAAGTTTCGCACCCAAATTTTCAAGTAAAAACAAATGGTCAAGTCAATTTTTGGTCCGCCTGATTCAATTTTTGCTCATAATGGGGTGTAAGTGTCTGATTTCACATTGCCCAAAAAGTGAATTTTCGAGGTCGACTATTTCCTAAAACCCTTGAAAAATAGGCTCGCATAGGGGTGCGAAACTTGAGATGCTTATTATACATGCCATGTTGAAAATGAAACCATTGCCAAATTCTTCTACATTTTCCAGGATCAGCAGATCTGAGAAACCCTGTGTCGCCTTCAGGGGATCAGGTTTCAGTGACGCGCTGTGTCAGAAACCGGCTTTCCTCCTCCTTTCAGTTCTGCTGAAAGTCTCTCTGATTGTCGTTTTGACAGGGATCAGCATTCTGGCCGGATGCAACAAAGAGCAGGAGACCAAGCTTGATGACAGTGAGTACCTGATCCGCGTCGGGAGAAATGTCGTCACCCTCAGGGATTTCAACAACGCCCTTGACATTGAGGGAACCGCCTATCCTGAGAATATCAGGGATGATCATGAGGCGTTCGGCAAACTTCAATTGCAAGTCATGAAACAATTGACTGAGCGTCTGATATTGCAGGAAAGAGCCAGGGAACTCCACATCTGGGTCTCTGATCCGGAAATTGAGGAGGCCATTTCGGAGATCAAAACAGGCTATCCTGAGGGGGAGTTTGAAAATGTGCTTCTGGAGTCGGCCATTTCATATGATTTGTGGAAAAAGGAATTAAAGGCCCGACTGCTCATGGAGAAGGTGGTGGCCCGGGACATGGGGGAAAGAATTGTCATCACCCCTGAGGATATGGCGACCTATCATCAGGAACACCACCCAGATAAAAGTCCAGATTCGGCTCCCAGCTTAGAGGAGATGGACGACATGGCGATCAGGCAGATCTATCGCATAAAATCGGAAAAGGCTTATCAGTCTTGGATAAGAGAGCTTCAGGAAAAATATGCCATCGAAATCAACAAAGAACGATGGGAAAAACTGACAGGATCATAAGTGGCTATGACAAACAAAGATTTCATGAACAGTTTGAAGCATGTTGCATGGTGTCTGGCATGCTCCCTCATCTTCTGTGGGAATGCCCGGGCAGAGGTTGAACTGGTTGACCGAATCGTTGCGGTGGTGAACAATGAGATCATCTCGCTTTTTGAGTTGGAACAGGTGTTTGAACCCTATGCTGAAAAGGTCAAGGCGTTCGGATACTCTCCTGAGGAGGAGCAGAAAATGCTCTTCAAGGTCCGGGAGGACATTCTCAACCAACTGATCGATCAGAAACTGACAAGCCAAGAGATCAGGCAGTCTCGAATCACCGTGAGTGGGAAAGAGATTGACAGCACCATTGAGCGGATCAAGGAATCGAACTCTTACACAGATGAGACCCTGAGGGAACTCTTGGCCAAAGAGGGGTTGACCATGGAGGGGTATCGTGAGCGCATGAAGGAGCAGATACTCCGGGGGAAGCTGGTCAGCCTTGAAGTCAAATCGAAGGTGGTTCTCACCAAGGAGGACATAAAAGCCTATTATGAAAAACATGGGGAGGCGTATCGGGGAGGGAGAAAATATCATCTGCGGAACATCCTGATGGAGATCCCCGATTCTGCTGATGAGGAGCAGAAGCTTGAGGTCAACAGGAAAATGGAAGCGGTTCTGACCCAATTGGAGGCGGGCGAATCTTTTGAAGAAGTGGCCCGGGAAGTTTCACAATCGTCATCGGCCGCTGAAGGCGGGAATCTGGGCATACTGGATGAGGATGTCCTCTCCCTCCAGATCCGGGAAGCGGTCAATGCGCTGAAAGCAGGTGAGTTCACCCCCATACTCGACACGGACCTCGGGTACCAGATATTTTTTGTGGAGGAGATCAAGCAGGCTGAGGGGAAATCTCTGGAGGAGGCCTCTTCCGAAATCGAGCAGAAACTGTACAATGAGGTGGTGAACCAAAAGTTCCTGTCATGGCTTGAAGAGCTTCGCAAACGGTCTCACATAAAGATTGTCAAATGATAAGGAACCTGACGATCTGCCATTTCAAATCCATTTTAAGGCATCCTTCATCCATCAGTTTACAGTTTTTTGAGACGAAAAAGTTTGTGGTTCC
>JAOZRQ010000765.1 GCA_029940115.1 Desulfobacterales bacterium | reverse complement strand
CATCTGCCGGATCACCCCGCTCGGTTCGGATTGGCAAATCCGAACCGCCACATCTGCCGGATCACCCCGCTCGGTTCGGATTGGCAAATCCGAACCGCCACATCTTCCGGATCACCCCGCTCGGTTCGGATTGGCAAATCCGAACCGTCGTCACTGCCGGATTTGTCAATCCGGCAGGAGCGTTGCGGGGGTTCCGGATTTGTCAATCCGGCAGGAGTGTTGCGGGGTTGCCCGATTTGTCAATCTTCCCTCCGCCCGGTTCGGATTGGCAAATCCGAACCGTCGTCACTGCCGGATTTGTCAATCCGGCAGGAGCGTTGCGGGGGTTCCGGATTTGTCAATCCGGCAGATATGGGCCGGATTCAATCGCCATCCCTCAATTTCTGAAAGACAATGAAACTCTTTGCCTTTCCAAGCACGGACGAGGTCTTCGCGACCACGGAAAAGACCAGCTCATCCTGACCATCATTGTCCATGTCAGCGATAAGATAATCGCTGATGTGGCCGGAAATCTCCTGGGTTTTCCATTTGAGGGAAAGACCGAGGGGGTTCCAGATTAGACATTCAATATGTCCGCTCTTGAACATTCTGAGCCGCGAAAAAACGCCGCGGGTCATGTCCGCATTTTTCACCACAATGACCCCCTTCTTTCCGTCTTTGTCAATTTCGGCAACGTGGATGCGCTGGGGCAGATAAAAATAATCCATCTCCCTTTCATTGCCGATGGAGGCTGACGCCTCAGCCGGAACCTTGACGTAAGTGGCACTCCCTCCAAAAGGCTCACTGCTCTTCCATTCCTCATTCCCCTCTTGGCTCAGAATGCGGATATGGCGGTCTCTTCCGAAATCAACGATTCTCTCTTGGCCATCATTCAGAACATCTCCGTAAGTGAAACCGAAGATGTTGATCCCTCGGGGAAGCATCCGCATGGCTGTGGAGACATACTCCTCGCCGTTCCATTTCAGTTCATACACTCCCGGTGTGAAGGCTTTGTTGATCCCCTTTTTCTGCCCCAGCAATATCCTGCCAGCCCTTGGAGCATCCAAAGGAGCATCCAAAGGAGCATCCAAAACTCTGTAATACCAGCCAGAGGTGTCAACGATCTTCCTGAACTGCGCGCCATCCCATTCAAGCACAAAGGAGAGGAGTCTGCTCTTGTCATTGTCCACATTGGTCACGAATATTTCGGACATCCCGTTCCCGTTTATGTCCGCAACGTCAACGCGGACATGGCTGGAAAAGGATCCGGTCTTTATTTCCCCGAGTTTTGCAAATTTTCCCGCAAGATGCCGATGGACAAACACCTCATGCTCACTAATGAAGACCGTCTCATTGGCCCCGTCACCATCCACATCTCCCACCGCGAGACCCCTTATCTCAATTTTGAAATTTCTGGTTTTCCAGATTTTCCCAAGGGATCCAGGGACTGGAACATCAGCCGATGGTGCCACAGGGAGCGGCTCAACGGTCTCTGTCACATCAGAGGCGGCTCCCTCAGTTTTCTCCTTGACCTCTTTCCAGAGCAACTCCGGATGCTTGCGGCTTTCATCCGTCTGTGTGCGCTGGGGGGCGGATTTCCGGGGAGTAAAGGTTTTGCGTCCGAAAACCTGCTCGGTGATCTGGCCGGCAAAGAGGTTTACATGATAAATCACGTCACTGTTGCTCTGGCCAGATTCATAAAAAATGACAGCCGGCTTGTTCTGCTGGAGATCAAAGCACTTGGCATCTGTGCTGATGCTGTCGCCGAAAACCGTGAGACTGCCGAATATCACATAGTCGGCCTTGAGTTTCTTGCCGATGGAGATGGCTGTCTGTTCACCGACCGATTCGGATAGTTCTTTCGCTGCCTGACGGGTCTCTGTCTTGCCAAAAGGGAGCACCTCGCCTTTTAGTGTGAGGCGGGTGGAGAGCATGTCCGCAATGCCGTCCCTGAGAAAGGAGAGGTCCTTGTCCGAATGGATGGTGAAGGGGAGGATCAGCAACTTTGACGGTTTTCCTGCTGACGCGGCATTGCAGAAAATAAGGGGAACAATGGCCAGAAGATGGACAATGAGAATCATCTTTTGCTTCAATTGAATGTCACTCCTTTTTCTTTGAATTGAACTGGACAAAAAGTTTGTAGTTCCGCCTTTAGGCGGTTTCGCACCGCCTAAAGCCTGCCCTCGACATCTTTTCCCCGATACTTGTCCCCAACATCCCCGATAAAAAACGTCGGGGACAAGCCTTTTATCGGGGAAAAGACGCCGGGAACAAGTATCGGGCGGAACTGCAAACTGAAGCCTACAACTTTTTGTCTTGTACTCTTATCATAAACTGGATCATTTTCAAAGAGGTTTTTATCTGATCTGACAATCTGAGCTGATGTTCCTGATCGCATCCCTGCCCGTTTCGGGCAAGAGACAAATGAAGGATGTCCGAAATTTTCAAAAATTTCTGTGCAAATTGTTTAAATCTGTGTTAAGGTTATCCTTAATATTCTGTGTACGGCGAGAAACTCGCCCGACAAAAAACGTCGGGCAAGCTTTTTTCCCAAATGGGCCGACTCCTCCCTGCCCGAAAAAGCCGGGTTTCTTTTCCCAGCATCCTTCATTTATGGCTTACATTTTTCAATCCAAAAGTTTGTAGTTCCGCCT
>JAOZRQ010000235.1 GCA_029940115.1 Desulfobacterales bacterium | reverse complement strand
CCGCCTTCAGGCGGTCTGACACCGCCTGAAGGCGGAACTACGAACTGGGGACTCCCCCGGTGCCTTCGACGCGAAGCCGGACCTTTTGGGGGGAGAAACTTTTGTCCAATGTTTGACCGGCGGGCTGTTGACTGACCGAACAAGGAGGTGGCACATTGGGATTGACGTTTCAAAACGGCTTCATGGGCCATACCACGACATCATCAGGCGCAGGCTGGCAAAAACCGAAATCCGCGTCTCCCCTCTCCCCTGGGGTCAGGGTGATGAGGCTGAACACGCCGTATCCGGGCTGGGAGGTTCCTGTGGTTTCTGAATGGCCGTTCAACGCGCCGGCGACAGCGAAGTTTCCAGGAACGACTTGGACGATGTAGTCCCCCTCACACAAATCCCCAAAGTGATAGTGGCCGGCCTCTCCGTCAAGGAGAAAGCTGACCCCGGTGGCCACGAATTCATCCGCATCCGGGGTGTAGTCACGGCTGCCATCCGAGTCGAGATGGAGGCGGACGATGACATCATTCATGCCGGTCTCGCTGTCAGGTTGCCGGATCCCGTCCTCATTGGCGTCATGCCATATGACGCCGCCCAGTTTTAGATCACATGTCACAGGCAGAACAGACGGATAAAACCCGAAATCAACGGTCAGATTGGTGTCGGAAGAACCATCGCCGTCATCCATCGGCTCCTCATCGCAGGTCAGTGTGACGGCTTGGGCAGTCACGCCGTGGGCCGGGAGCGGCTGGCCGTTGTCGTCGTCATCCACGTCATCATCCGGGTCCGCCCCGCCCGGGCTGCTGAGATGGCCGTGGAGTGGTTTGCCAGACGCAAAATTTTCAGGCGCGATCTGAAGGACGTAGCGGCCCTCTCTCAGATTCTCAAAGAGATACTGGCCCGATTCGCCGTTGTGCAATATCGGGTGGGCCTGGGGCGTGAAGGTGATCGCGGCGGCGATGAGTTCATCCGCATCCGGCGTATGGACGCCATTCCCATCCGAGTCCTTGTAGAGATTGAGCTTGACATCATCCACGCCAGCCTCGTCGGGCTGACGGATCCCGTCTTCATTGATGTCGAGCCAGACAGAGTTCCCCAGATGGATGCGGCACGGACAGACCGGCCCGACCTCGCCAGGCTGGTAAAAGCCGAAATCAAGAGTCAGGTTCGTGTTCGGATCGGTGTCGCCGTCATCCGTCGGTTCTGCCCCGGATATCAGGGTGACAGCTTGGGCCACCACGCCTTCTCCGCCCATGAAATAGCCGTTGTCATCCTGATCCATGTCATCATCCGGATCCGAATCCCCACGGGTGCTGAAATAGGCGTCGAGCAGGCCGTTGACGACGAAGTTCTCCGGCACGATCTGGACGATGTAATCCCCTTCACACAGATGTTCAAAGACGTAGGTGCCCGGCTCCCCGGTCTCCGCCGAGGTGAAACTGATGGTGTCGTTCAGAAACTCATCTGTGCCCGGGGTGTGATCGCCACTCTGGTCCGCATCCCACCAGAGACTGATCCGCAGACCGTCAATCCCAGTCTCGCTCTCCTGCGAATGGAGACCGTTGATATCCCTGTCGTGCCAGACCCTGTCTCCGAGACTCAGGTCGCATCCCCCGCCGGCTCCGGACACGGGAAGACCCGCGGCCTGATGAAAGCCGAAATCCAAGCATAGATTCGTATTCGGATCGGTGTCGCCGTCATCCACTGGCTCAGTCCCGGATATCAGGGTGACCGCATGGCTGACCACGCCGTGCGTGGCTCTGAAATAGCCGTTGTCATCCTGATCCATGTCATCATCCGGGTCTGAATCCCCCCGGGTGCTGAAATGGCCGTTGAGGACGCCATCGGATCCGAAGTTCTCTGGGATGATCTGGACGATGTAATCCCCGTCGCACAGGTGTTCAAAGCGGTACCGGCCCGGTTCGTCCGCCTCGGTTGCGTCTGATGGACGGAACGTGAAACTGAGGGTGTCGTTCAGAAACTCGTCCGTGCCGGGGGTGTAGGTTCCGCTGTTGTCGGTGTCCCGCCAGAGGCTGATCCGCACATCATTCATTCCGGTCTCCATTCCTGCAACCATGTCCCGCGAATAGGTGCCGTCTCTGTCGCTGTCGTGCCATACAATGTTCCCGAGACTCAGATCGCATCCCCCGCCTCCCGACGGCGGAATGCCGGCGACCCGATGGAAGCCGAAGTCGAGGGCCAAGTTCGTGTTTGGATCGGTGTCCCCGTCATCCATCGGTTCGGTTCCGGATATCAGGGTGACCGCTCTGCTGACCACGCCGTGTCCGGCTCTGAAATGGCCGTTGTCATCTTGGTTGATGTCATCATCCGGGTCCGAATCTCCCCGGGTGCTGAAATGGAATTTCAATATGGCGTCATCTTCAAAATTCACCGGATCAATCTGGACGATATAGCTCCCGTCGCACAGGTTCTCAAAGAGATAGTGGCCGGACTCACCATCATGGGTGAAGGTGGGGGTCGTGTCGAGGAATTTGTCTCCTTCCGGCTTCTCATCCCGGCCGCTCTTGGCGGATGCGCTTCGAGGCGTGTAGTCGTTGCTGTCGTCGCTGTCCAAGTAGAGATTCACTTTGATTCCGTCCACCCCGGTTTCGCTCTCCGGTTGGAAAATGCCGTCATGGTTTGCGTCAATCCAGACCGTGCTGCCCAAGGTGAGATCGCATGGGTCGGGAATCGGGTCCCCGTCATCATCATCGTCCCCGCCATCATCGTCATCGCCATCTTTCTGACAGAAGCCGAAATCGAGAGTCAGATTGGTGTCCGGATCTGTGTCGCCGTCATCCACCGGTTCCCCGTTAGATGTCAGGGTGATGGCCCTGCTGACGACGCCGGTCTGAGATATGGCCGCACCATTGTCGTCATGATTCATGTCATCATCCGGATCTGAATCCCCTGTGACGCTGGAATAGAGCCTCAAGAGACCGTCTGCCCCAAAGTTCGCCGGGTCCATCTGGACAACGTAGTCGCCCGGGCACAGGTTTTCAAAGAGATACCATCCCGGCTCGTCGTTGGATGTGAAACTGATCATCGTATCAAGAAAGCGGTCAACGCCGGGGGTGAAGTCGTTGCTCTGGTCACTGTCTTCGTAAAGATTCACCCTGACCCCGTCAAGGCCCGTGTCATTCTCTGACGAATAGAGACCGTCCTCATCCGCGTCCAGCCAGATGGTGCTTCCCAGAGTCATTCGGCATGTCCCCCCCAACCAGGAGGTGGCATCGCCCGGGCGGGTGGTCAGCGGGTTGTCGGTGTATGCGGGTGTGAATCCTGCGAGAGATTCGTCCCGCCAGTCCCCGTTGCCGTTCTGATCCCACAGGGCCCATGCTTGGTTCTCCACTCGGTCCATATGATCCGGAACGGAGGTGTGATACCAAACCTTCACCTGGCCGCCATTTCCGGGAATGGCCCCCTCCCATATCACCCTGTCTGAAGTTTCATCATACCAGTATGTGCCGTAGTCCGCAACAAGGCTCCCCTCGAGATATGTGGTGCCTTCTGGAACATCATCCTCCACATGCACGAGAATCGCATCCTGGTTCGTCTCATTCACCCAGACCATCTCCCAATAGACCACCGGACGCCCTCCGGATGCGGTCTTATACGCGCTGGGCGGATCCACCGCGCCCGGTTGCTCGACGACGATGACGACCTTTGGATCATCAACGACAGGTGTGAACGGATCGTCAATGGATTCGTCCAAGAACGCGTCGGATTCGATCCACCCCTGATCCGGAATCTGAACGTGGTTCGGCGTATCCGCTGTAACCACCACCTGAAAGGTGACGGTCGCGTTCTCCCGAGGTCCAAGGTCACCGATGTCAACTTCCATGCCCGAATCATCGGGTCGGTTCCCTGTGATGACCCTTCCGTGACTGCTGCTGGCCGTGCCGGGGATCAGCACGATATGACCGGAGGGGAGATCATGGAATCGTACCCCGGTGGCTGTGGCTTCACCGGTATTTATGAGGGTGACGGTGTATTCGAGAATGTCTCCCGGATTCACCGAGCCGAGGTTTGCATCCCGCACTGTTGTGTAAGCCTCGATAACAGGCGAATCCCCGGCTGTCAGCCGTTCTGTGGCGTCATTCGGTTCATGCGTATCCGGATCATCCGTGAAGAGACGGACGCCGCCATCTCCGTTGACAACCCCCCAGTTGTGGATCGTCGCATTCTCCGGCGTTTCTTCATTCAGATGGACCCGGAAGGTGATATCCGCCGTCTCCCCTGGTCCGAGGTCCCCGAGCGGAATGGAGAACAGAGAAGGGAGGACGGAGAACTCTGATTCATCTATCGGGTATTCCACACCCTGCTCACTCCGTTCCGCAGTCAGGCTTCCGGGAATCAGATGGGTGTAAATGGGCAGATTGTCGCTGAATATCAGGTTCGTGGCGGTGTCTAAGCCATCATTGGTGATGTGGATATGATATTCAATCGCATCCCCCGGTTCCAGTTCTCCGCCGTTCAGATCAGACGCGGTGTTCGTCGCGGTCAGACGGACATCCCGGGTCAGGCCGCTCACTGGACCGATCACCGTGGGATCATTGATGCCAAGGGTGTCAGGAAAGTCAGTCGGCTCTGTCGGATGATTGGTGGCTGTCACGATCCCCTGAGTTTGGATCAATGCGCCCGGGGGCGTATCTAACGATACCTGGGCATAATAGGTGATCACGACATGCTCTCCCGGAGGAAGATCGCCGATCTCCATCCGCATGTCGTCATCTTCCGCATGGTTCCCGCTGACAACCTCCCCTTGGCTGACGCTTGCCGAATCATTGACAAAATGGAGATGATCACCCAGCGTATCGGTATAAATCAGATCCGTCGCCACGCCATCCCCCGCGTTGTAAACCGTCACCGCGTACCAGATCACGTCTCCCGGCTCAAGCTCTCCGCCATTGATGTCAACCACCGCTTGGGTGGTGTTCGTGATGTCAGGGAACACCGAGAGAACCTGACGATAGCCGAAATCCACATCAAGATTGTCAACCGATTGCGCGATCAGTTCAGTGGCCGAATCAAGGATCCCATCGGGGTTTACTCCGTCAGGCAATGTGGCGATGTCCACTTCGATGCGATAGTTCCCGGGCATCAGCCCGGCAAAATGATAATTGCCGGTGGGGTCTGTCAAGGTTTCGGCAACTGGATTTCCCTCGCCGTCATACAGTCTTACGACCACATCGGCCAAGCCCTCGCCGGCCCCCGGGAGGCCATCTTTGTTCATATCCAGCCATACGAGATCGCCAAGAGAGAAAAACGTCTCGACATAGATTCCCGCATCCGCATCGGCAAGTGATTTGCCGTCTTCTATAACAACCCGGGCATGACCGGTTATCCGGTCCGCGTCACTATCCAAGGTATCATTTTCCCCCCGGTTCTGGTGGGTGAAACGGTAACCCGGGGCGGGCTGGAATTCCACGAGATACTCCCCTGTCGGCAAGTCGGTGAACGCATATAGGCCCTCGGCATCCGTGGTCGTCACGGCGAGGAGTTCGGTGCCGCTGCTGTCGTACAGGTTGACCGTCATACCGGGGACACCCGGCTCATCTTCACCTTGGATGCCATCCTGATCCGCGTCATGCCAGACCAGATTGGCGAGGGTCACAGGCTCTGGGACAAACATGCCGGCATCCGCCAAAAGATGCCGCTCCCCGGCTGAAAGGGTGATGGTCTCGGTCCGCCCTGTGTCATCGATGCCTGAGCTTGCCGAAGGGAAACGATAGCCGGCCGGGGGGACAAATTCGACCCCATAGCCGCCGGGGGAGAGGCCGGCAAATCTGTAGAAACCGGTCTCCGACGTGAATGTTGTGGCAATGATCTCGTCCGTGACCGGATTCCGCAGGTTCACGGTGACACCCGGAATCCCCGCCTCATCTTCATCCTGGATGCCATTCTGATTCGCGTCATGCCAGACAACATCACCAAGACTTGCGGCGTCTGGATCCGGGATGAACAGGCCCGCATCAACCGACGTGTCCCGTTCCCCTTCGGCAAGCGTGAGGATGCCACTTTTGCCAGTGGACAGGTCCGCGTCGCTGTCTGACCCGTCGTCTCCGCCTTGGTTGGGAGAGGCGAATTGGTACCCCTTCGGGAGGATGAATTCCACCAAGTAATTTCCGGGGATCAGCTCTGTGAATTCATAGAAACCGGATCCGTCTGTGGATGTCGTGGAGATGATGGCGTTCACGTCTGTATCCCACAGGTTCACCGTCACGCCGGGGCTCCCCTTTTCATCCGTGTCTTGGACCCCGTTCTGGTTCGCGTCGATCCAGACATAATCTCCAATGGAGCCGGGGATATGATATCCAAAATCAAGATCAAGATTGTCAGTGGACTGGTTGGCGACAGCCGATGCGGAATCGAGAGTTTCATCCGGATCTGAGAATATCTCCACGCGGTCAGGCAAGGTGGCGGTATCCACTTCCACACGATAATCCCCCGGAGACAGGCCGGAGAAGCGATAGTTCCCCTTCTCATCTGTCACCGCGGACGCGATTCGTTCCCCTTTGCCGTCATATAGGTGAATCGTCACGTCAGGCAGTCCCTCCCCCTCAGACGGTGCACCGTCTCCGTCCGAATTGAGCCACACCAGATCGCCCAAGGTGACAAAGACCGGCTCGTACAGCCCCGCATCTACACCTGAAAGGAGTTGGCCCTCGCCGAGGCTCAGGAAGGCGGTCTGACCGGTGGCTGGATCCGCGTCGCTGTCCACGGCAGGATCGTTCCCCTGCTCAGGAGGGGTGAATTTGTACTTCTGAGACGGCGAAAATTGGACGACGTACTCTCCCGGGGTCAGCCCGGAGAACTGGTAGAAGCCAATGGGATTGGTCATGGTCGTCTCGATCACCTCACCTGTTCCGGGATTGAGCAGACGCACCGTCACCCCGGGAATGCCGAATTCACCCGGATCCTGGATGCCGTTCTGATTCGTGTCCCGCCATACCCGGTCACCGATGCGCCCGGGTTCGATCTCCGGAGGGATGACGCCCGCATCCGCATCGGTGCTGACTTCGCCGGATGCAAGAGAGAAGATGTCGGTCCGGCCAGTATCGGTGCCTGAGCTTGCCGAAGGGTCCGCATCGCTGTCCAGGGCTTCATTCTCTCCTTGGTTTCTTGATGTGAAGCTGTATTTATGAGGGAGTTCAAATTCGATGAGATAGTCCCCCGGAGGCAGATCCGAGAACTCGTAGAAGCCCGCATGGTTTGTCCGTGTAGTCTCAATGGTCGTGTTCGTCAAGGCGTCAATGAGGCGCACGATCATCCCGGAGACCCCGGATTCGTCCGGATCCTGAATGCCATCCTGATTTTCGTCATGCCAGACCCAATCACCGATTCTCCCGGGTTCAATGTCTGGGGAGATGATCCCCGCGTCCACATCTGTGCGACGCTCGCCTGTCGCGAGAGAGAGGATTTCAGTCCGGCCGGTCAGGAGATTCGCGTCACTGTCTGACATGTCGTCATCTCCATGGTCCTGTGTGGTGAAGGTGTGGCCCTCGGGGAGTTCAATTTCCAGCATGTACTCCCCCGGCATCAGCCCCAAGAACCCGTAGAGTCCCGCAACGTCTGTGAGGGTGCTCTGAATCACCTGATATGTCGCCGGATCAAGCAGGCGAACCGTGACACCCGCAACTCCTCGTTCATCCAAATCCTGGATCCCGTTCTGATTCGCGTCATGCCATACCGCGTCACCGATGCTCGCGGGATCAATGGTCATGCCCGCATCCAGTTCCGTCAGGGTCTCACCTGCTGAGAGAGAGATGAGCCGGGTGCGGCCGGTTTCCGGATCCGCGTCGCTGTCGGATGCCCCGCTCTCGCCGCTGTTCTCGGAGGTGATGCTGTATCCTTCGGGGAGTTGGAATTCCAGCAGGTAATCCCCCGGCATCAGCCCTGAAAAGCTGTAGAGGCCCGCATAGTCGGTGATGGCACTCTCAATCACTTCGCTTGACGCTGGGTCGAGCAGACGGACTGTGACCCCGGGGATGCTGGTTTCATCCGCATCTTGGATGCCGTTCTGGTTCAGGTCGTTCCATACAAAGTCGCCGATACGCCCCAGTTCATCTTCGAGAAGGATCATGCCTGCATCGGCCAGCAGGTTGTTCTCACCTAATGAAAGTGTGATCGTGGCGGTTCGGCCGGTCTCCTCGGTGCCTGAGCTTGCCGAAGGGTCCGCGTCGCTGTCGAATGCATCGTCATCGCCCTGGTCCGGGGAAGTGAAACGGTAATCCGAAGGTGAGTCAAATGCCACCATGTAATCTCCTGGCATCAGTTTGGTGAAGCGATAGAGACCGGCGTCATCCGTGACGGTCTCGGCAATCACCTCCTCGGTGGCCGGATCGAGCAGATTCACGGTCACGCCGGCGATGCCGGCCTCTTCGGGATCCTGAATCCCGTCCTGATCCAAATCGTGCCAGACATGATCGCCGAGGGACGCTGGGGCAGGCTGATATCCGAAATTCACATTCAGATGGTCATCGGACTGTCCCACAAGATCGGTCATCGAGTCCGGCGTATCATCAGGATCGGATATGATTTCCACGGATTCCGGGAGCGTGGCAGTGTCCACTTCCACCCGGTAATCCCCCGGGGACAGACCGTCAAAGCGGTAATGGCCGTCTTCATCGGTCTCCGTGGCAACAATCATCTGGCCTTCTCCGTCGTAGAGCCTCAGCAGAATGCCGGGCAATCCTTCCGACTCAGAGGGAAGGCCGTCTCCGTCCGCATCCAGCCATAGCAGATCTCCCAATGTGATAGAGTTCGGGGCATGGATGCCCGCGTCCGTGTCCGTAACCGACTCACCCGCAGAGACTCCGATTGCCTCGGTGAAGCCTGTGACCGTGTCTGCATCGCTATCTTGGGCATCCTCCTCTCCCTGGTTCTGGGGGGCGAAGATATGGCCGTCGGGCAAGTCGAATCGGATCAGATAGTCACTTGGGGCCAGACCCGCAAAGTTGTAGAATCCGTTCTCATCCGTGACAGAAGTTCCCATCCAGTTTGTGCCTGTGGAATCATGGAGATTCACCTCCACACCGGCGATCCCCGGCTCATCCGCATCCTGCACCCCGTCACGGTCTGTGTCGTGCCATACAAGGTCGCCGATGCTTGCGGGATCGGTGTCTGGAATGAACAGGCCTGCATCGGTCCGCACATCTTCCTCACCTGCCGAGATGGTGATGATCGCGGTTCGACCCGTTGCCGCATCCGCGTCGCTGTCCCAAGCATCATTTTCGCCTTGGCCTTGGAGGGTGATCTGGTAATCCGGGGGTGGCTCGAATTCCAGGATGTACTCCCCCGGGACCAAGCCGGAGAATTCGTAAGCGCCGGAACCATCGGTGAGCGTTGTGGCGATGACTTGGCCCGTGCCCGGATCGATCAGGCTCACCCGGACGCCGGTGACGCCCTGCTCGTCCGCATCCTGAACGCCGTTATGGTTCGTGTCATACCACACCACACTTGCAATGCTCACAGGCTCCGTGTCTCGAAGAATCATCCCCGCGTCGGCCAGCACATTGTTCTCACCCGTGGCAAGGGTGATGATGCCGGTCTGCCCGGTTTCGGGATCCGCATCGCTGTCAAACGCGTCTTGCAAAGCGCCGCTCCCCTTCTCTTTGGGAGTGAATTCGTACCTCTCGGAGGGAGGCGAAAAATCCAAGATGTAGTCGCCTCGGGGGAGTCCCGCAAACTCGTAGAAGCCGGAGCCATCTGTAGTTGTCCGGGAGATGACCTCACCTGTGGACGGATTGAGCAGGTCCACAGTCACGCCCGCGATGCCCCGCTCGTCGGCATCCTGAATTCCGTCCACATCCTCGTCGTGCCAGACAAAATCCCCGAGACTCGCCGGCCGGAACATGCCGGCATCCGCCGCGGACAGGTCGTTCTCGCCCGCCGAAAGGGTGACGGCCTCCGTGCGGCCTGTGTCATCGGCGCCTGAGCTTGCCGAAGGGGTGCCTGAGCTTGCCGAAGGGGTGCCTGAGCTTGCCGAAGGG